>NZ_RAWP01000240.1:0-2004 GCF_003668935.1 Corallococcus sp. AB032C
CCTCCTCGGGAGGCGCGTTGAGGGCTTCGCGCGGCGGACGGGGCCGTGAGTCCTCGGCGGATCCATGGGCCGCATCACGTCCAGAGCGCGGACGCGGCTCCTCGGAGCCGTTGGCGGAGCGCTGCCGTGCATCGTCCGAGGCTCCAGACCGGGCACGGCCTTCCTCGGACTCCCGTCCACCCCGGGCGCGGGGCTCGTTGGACGGCGGCACGAAGACCGGAGGCTCCTTCGCATGGCGCGCCTTCGGTTCCTCGGGAGGCTGCGTGCCCATGCGCGACAGCGGCGTGAGGATGGTCTCGCTCTCGACGTGGCCGGGGGACGCCGTCACGGGCGCCGTGATGCGCAGCGACGAATCCAGCATCACCGGAGGCAGGGCCGGCTGGGTGCGCACGCCCGGTTCGGAATCGTCGGGCTGCGCGGACATCTCATTCGTGGGCGGAGGCGGCCGGAGCGGCTCCGTGGGAGGCGACACCCGGCGCGAGGGCGGCATCGCCGCGGGCTTGCGGACCGCCACCTCCTCCGTCGTGTTGCGGCGGCCCCCCGTGGCGGCAGCGGGAGCCGGCGTCGCCTTCGCCGGAGCGGGTGCCTTGGCGGGCGCCGCGGGCGCGCGAGGCGGCAGCGTGGAGGAGATCTGCGGCAGCGCACTCGCGGGCGGAAGCGTGGCCGGCTCCGGGACCTCTCCGCCCCGGGCGAGCACCTGCGCCACCTGCGTCTCGCTGGAGGTACCGTCCCCGGTCGACTGCCCGCTCATGAGCAGCAGGCGGGTCTGGTCGCGGCGCTCGGTGAACAGCCGCAGCATCAATTCGCTGCTCTGTTCGGGGTGCCAGATGCGCGGCCCCACGGCGCGCTCGATGGCGCGGGCGAACTCCAGCGTGGTGCCGTAGCGGTCCTCGCGCCGTTTCGCGAGCGCCTTGAGGACGATGGCGTCCAGCTCCGGAGGCACTTCCTTGTTCACGCGCGAGGGCGGAGGCACGTCGCCGCTCAGCACGGCGTTCATCATGGCCTCGGCGCTCTTCGCGTAGAAGAGGCGCATGCCGGTGAGGCACTCGTGCAGCACCACGCCCAGGCTGAACAGGTCGCTGCGGGCGTCCAGCGGGTCGCCCATGATCTGTTCCGGGGACATGTAGCCGCTGGTGCCCTTCACCATGCCCACGGCGGTGCGGCCCGCGCGCGCCAGGCTCTTGGCGATGCCGAAGTCGAGCAGCTTGGTGACGCCTTCGTACGTCACCATGATGTTCTTCTCGGCGACGTCGCGGTGGACGACGGGCGAGGGCCGGCCCAGCGGGTCGGTGAAGCTGTGCGCGTAGTTGAGCGCCACGGCCGTGTCGCGCACGGCCATCAGGCTCAGGCCCATGGGGATGGGCTCATGGGCGGTGCGGCACGCGCGGGCCACCTCCACCAGCGTGGCGCCCGGGACGAACTCCATGGCGAGGAACAGCTCACCGTCCGCCACGTCCAGGTCGTACACGTGGGCGATGTGCGGGTGGTTGAACGCGGCCGTGACCTTGGCCTCGTCCAGGAACATCCGGACGAACTCCTCCTCGCCGCGGATGTCGGGGAGGATCTGCTTCAGCACCACCATCTTGCGGAAGCCGGCCAGGCCCTTCTGGGCCGCGAGGAAAATCTCCGCCATCCCGCCTGTCGACAGGCGGCAGAGCACCTCGTACTTGCCCAGCACCCGGCCGCGGAACCCGTCCGGGGTGAGCGTCAGCGTCGTCCCAGCCATTGAAGGGGTCCGACTCTACACCGGGGCAGGCACCGGCGCGAAAGGCCCGGACCCCCGTTTCTGGCCGGATGCCAGGGTTTACGAGGATGAGCCTCCGTCCGGGCGAGGACAGGGTTTCTGGGCGGACGCGCGCGAACTGTCCGACACCGGAGGGGCCGCCTCCGGGACGGACGGACAGCGGGAAGGGCGCCGCTACTGTGCGTGCCATGCGGCTGCGAGGGCATCAGGCAGGGAGGTGGGGACGGCGCGTGGGGGCGCTCCTGGGGGTGCTCATCGGG
>NZ_RAWP01000241.1:0-1731 GCF_003668935.1 Corallococcus sp. AB032C
AAGCCGCCCCCGGCGACGAAGTAGTCACCCCCTCCCCTTCGCGGGAGCGGCGGGAACGAGGGCCGACGTGAGGGACTTCCCCTCGCGCCGGCCCTCTTCGCGTCCGGGGCTCAACGCGCTGGCGCGTCCGCCTCCACCGCGCTACGCCCGGAAGGCACGCGAAGCGGCCCGGATGGCCCGGGCCCCGAAAGGACACGGACGATGAAGCCGGACATGAAGAGGCTCACGTGGGTGCTGGCGGCGGCGCTGATGCTGGGCGCCTGCGCGACGAGCAGTCCGACGGAGGTGGCGCGCACGCCGTCCGCCACGGGCGCCGTCTCCGAGGAGGAGTTCAAGGCCATGCACACCCTGCGCACGGACGCCGCCCCCGAGCGCAAGGGCCAGCCGGTGGAGCTGTCCGACGGCTCCAAGGCCTACCTGAGCCTGCCTCCGAACGCGAAGGGCCCCCTGCCCGCCGTCATCGTCATCCACGAGTGGTGGGGCCTCAACGAGCACGTGCAGGCCTGGGCGGACCGGCTGGCGGCGGAGGGCTACGCGGCGCTCGCGGTGGACCTCTACCACGGCAAGGTGGGCGCCAACCCCGACGAGGCGCTCGCGCTGGTGAAGGCCGTGGACCCGGACCAGGCCACGAAGACGCTGCTGTCCGCGCACGCGTTCCTCAAGGGCGACCCGCGCATCCAGGCCGTGCGCACCGGCAGCATCGGCTGGTGCTTCGGCGGCGGCTGGTCGCTGCGCACCGCCATGGCCATCCCGGAGCTGAGCGCGGCGGTCATCTACTACGGCCACCCGGTGACCGACCCGCAGCAGCTCTCCAGCATCAAGGCCCAGGTGCTGGGCATCTTCGGCACGAAGGACAAGTCCATCCCGCCGGAGACGGTGCAGGCCTTCGAGAAGGCGCTGGAGGAGGCCGGCGTGCGCAGCCGCATCGTGGAGTACGACGCGGACCACGCCTTCGCCAATCCCTCCGGTGGCCGCTACGACGAGCGCTCCGCCGCGTCCGCCTGGGCGGAGACGTCCGCGTTCCTCGCGCGCACGCTCAAGCGCTGAGGACGCATCGCGGTGGGGCCAGCGGCCTTCAGTAGGGACGCTGGCCCACGTAGTTGCCCGGGGGCGCGTAGTTGCACACCCAGAAGTCCCAGCTGGACGTCCCGAAGGGCGAATTGACGGTGCAGCGCTTCGTGGCGCAGCCCAGGCGGCGCGTGTTGCGCCACACCACCTGCGTGTAGTGGCCGCAGGCCTTGCCCGACGCGCAGGCGTTCTTCGAGTAGTCGTAGTCCGCCACCTCGTCCACCCAGCCCTTCACCACGGTCTTCGCATTCAGGTAGTCCGGCGTGGCGGCGGCGATGTTCTCTCCCGCGTTGCCCCGGCCCGCGTTGTGCTCGTAGTCGCAGTTGTCCACCCACTTCTGGGCGATCTCCGCCACCGCGGGGTCCCACGTGAGCGGCTCCAGCGCGGGTGACGGCGTGGGCTTCGCGGCGGCGCGGGCCGCGTTGTGGGCCTCCAGCATGTCTCGGGCGAACTGCGTCAGCTCCACGCCGCCGCCATCGGCGCTGGTGCCTCCGTCCTCCTGGACGCCCGCGTCCTCGGGCGTGTCGTCCGAGTCCCCGTCAGGGATACAGGCGAGCAGGAGGAACGGGGTGAGCATCACGGCGGACAGGGGACGGAAGAGGGGAGGACGTCGCATGGGAGGGATTATCCGCGCGCGGGTGGGTGTGCGGGCAAGCGGACAGG
>NZ_RAWP01000242.1:0-1710 GCF_003668935.1 Corallococcus sp. AB032C
TGGCGGAGCCCCTGCCGGACCGGTTTGGCCGAACCCGCGCGGTCCACGCCGTCACGCTTCCCGGGCTCCTCACGTCCGGACCTGATTGGCCGGACCGAACAGCGACCTGATTGGCCGAGCCTTGACACTGTACAAGCGGCTGGAGGCGGGCCGCTTCCGGCTGCCGCCGGTGGACGCGGGCGCGCAGGCGGTGACGCTGGACGCCACGCAGTTGGCCATGCTGCTGGACGGCATCGACGTGGCCCAGGTGAGTCGCCAGCCCGCCTGGACGCCTCCCGGGCGCACGGGCACCTGACGCGCCTGGCCCGGGACGCCGCGCGGCGGTGGCGTGTTGAGGCCTGGTGCCCCGTGAGTTGCCCCAAGACCACTTCTGCCCCTGGCGCGAGGAGGCCGAGGAGCTCAAGGAGCGCCTGACGTCGCTGGAGGCGAAGATGGCGACGCTGGAGCGCCACGTCTTCGGCCGCAGGGCGGAGAAGCTGCCCCCGGTGGCGACGGAGCTGCGCAAGGACGCGGATTCGACGGCGGCCCGGGCCGAGGCGGCGAAGAAGAAGCGCCAGGAGAGAGCCACCCGGAAAGCCGAGGAGGCTCCGGCGCGAGAGATTCGCCACGCGGTGCCCACCGACGAGCGCCACTGCCCGGCGTGCGGCAGCGAGGACTTGAAGCCCCTGGGCCAGGGCCGCACCTCGGTGGTGTACGAGTACGTGCCCGCCCGCTTCGAGAAGCAGGCGCACGTGCAGGAGGTGCTGGCGTGCGTGTGCGGCGTAACCGTCCGGTGGACGTCGTGCCGGGACGCTTGAAGACAGGCCCCGACCGTGCTCGGCGGGCGCCGCGAGGAGCGAGTTGTTCAGGGACTGAGCTGGAGGGGCGACTCGGGCGGGTCGGCGGTGCGTCGCCGCTTCCACTCGTGGGGTAGCAGCTCACCGATGCACGAGTGAGGATGCGTCTGCACACGCAGCAGCACGTCGGCCAGGTAGTCTTCGGGGTTGACGCCGTTGGCCTCGCAGGTGGCGACGAGGGCGTAGAGGCCGGCGAGATTCTCCCCCGCGGCCTCGTGGCCGACGAAGAGGAAATTCTTCCGGCCCAGGGCCGCCTTGCGCAGCGCCGCCTCCGAGCGGTTGTTGTCCAGAGGCAGGCGCGCGTCGGAAGAGAATCGCGTCAGGGCGTCCCATTGCTTCAGGGCGTAGGAGAGGGCCTGGCCCATGGGGCCCTTGGGCAGGTGGCGCGGAGTCTGCGATTCCATCCACGCACGCAGCGCCCAGAGGACGGGGAGACTCCGCTGCTGACGCAGCTCGCGGTGTGCGTCCGTGCGCACGACGGCCGCGTCGCGGGCCAGCGCCTCCACGCGGTAGAGGGCGAGGATGAAGTCCAGGGCCTCGCGGGCCTCGGGCGCGGTGGGGAGCGCCTCGAAGAAGCGGCGTCTGACGTGGGCCCAGCAGCCCACGCGGACGCGCCCCTCGGGCAGCGTCACCGCGTTGTAGCCCGTATAGGCATCCACCACGAGGGCGCCCCGGGTGCCGCCCAGGACTTCCTTGGGCGTCGTGCTGGCCCGGCCCAGGCTGAAGCAGTAGCCCAGCAGCCACTCGCCCGCGGGCGTCTGGGTGAGGAAAGTCCAGAGGTAGCCCTGGCGCGTCTTCTTCACGTCCAGCACGCGCACGGGCGTCTCGTCGGCCCACACCACCTCGGCGGCGGCAATGACTTGCAAGAGGTGCT
>NZ_RAWP01000243.1:0-1659 GCF_003668935.1 Corallococcus sp. AB032C
ATTCGTCCTGAGCCCCCTGCTCAGGTCCGCCCCGTCAGCCCGCTCTCGCACAGGCTCGCGACCATCGCCGAGCACGGTCCCCGTCCCTCTGCAATAGGCTCGGTCACGTCGCTCGCCGGACGGATACGAACGCCTGGAGGAGCTGGTGTCCTACGACGTGAAGAAGCCGTAGGCCGCTGATTCATCTGGATGGGATTGGAGCCCGGGTTGGCGCGAGGGATGCGCTGGCCTGGGCTTTTCATGCGGGCAAGTTATGTCTCGCGGACAGGCATGACGCCCAGGCTTCAGCTACGGCACAAGCTGACGAGCCCGCCCCATCCTCACCCGAAGTACAACGGCGATGGGCGCGCAGAGGCTCGCGCGAAGTCCAAGTACACATTCCTCGACCTTAATGACGCGCGCGTTGACGCAGCCACGACACCCTCATGACGCAGCGACCGAGTCTTCGGTCGCCATAAGCCACAGCAGGTGCACGGTTGGCGGGACGCCACTCACTCACTGCGCTTTTTCGATGCTCGCCTTCTTATCCCTTCAGCCCATTCTTGGTAGCTCTTCCAGAGCAAGGGCCGCACCGGTTCCGCACTCAACACCATCAAGACATCCGCCAAGGCCATCGAATCACTATTACTCATCCACAGCCCAATCGCATCATATACATCATGCGCATATTTTTGACTCGCCAAAGGATAAAGCTTTGCCATCAAATATCCCGCGACTCTCGGCTCCACATCCATAGCAGCCTCAAGAAGCAACATGATACGACGTACGAGTTCGTAACCTTCCGCGTTAAGCCCGACTTGAGCCAACAAGGCGTCAAACAGGGCCGCCCCTCCACCTTCGTCAACAATCTTAGCAGCCGCTGACAACACGTCGGAGCTATGTGGGTCCTCAACCAACTCAGAAGCCACAAACCGAATGAAGTCTTGATCTTCAGTGCGTTTAATCATTACCGAATCGGAATGTGAGTTCTAGCTGGATCTGTCGTTTTCTGCGCATCATCATCAAGGGTCGTCGCACGTCCAGGAGCGAAGTTTCCGCGATTGTTTTTTGCTGCGGTTGGAACAATTTCCTTATGTGCGTGCGGCACCTCGTCAGCATATCCCCGCGGAGGCGTACGCTCGGTGGCCGGATCGACGCGGACAACAGCTGTTTGACCCTTGGGCATCTCCTTGGTCCACACAGCACCACCAGCGCTTCGGTGCGCTCGGCCAGCACGTACGGCACCCACGAGGCCGCCAGCTTCCACACGTCCACCGCCTCGTTGGACAGCAGCCGGTCCACCTGCTTGATGCCGTGCTTCTGCACTCCGCCTCGCGCCCACGCCAGCGCCTGGCCAATGGCGTGCACCGACAGCGACGCGGCGTGCACCACCCCCAACGTCGCGTGCGCCAGCGACAGCACTCTCTTGGCGTGCAGGTCTTCCTCGAACAAGCTCTCCAGGAACCTCAGCACCTGCTCTTCGTTGATTGCGTATTCCGGCGATGGTGAGCACCCATTCTAAACGACGAACCGTGATTCTCGAATGGTTTCATGCTGCGCGTCGAGAGGGAGCGACGCGCAGCAGCGGACTTGAAGTCTGCTGCGCGTTGCGAGCTTCCAGGTAGGCATCCACCTCGGCCATGAGCGCCGACATCTTCTTGCACCGGTGGTTGCGGGTGA
>NZ_RAWP01000244.1:0-1571 GCF_003668935.1 Corallococcus sp. AB032C
CCCGCGGGCGTCTGGGTGAGGAAAGTCCAGAGGTAGCCCTGGCGCGTCTTCTTCACGTCCAGCACGCGCACGGGCGTCTCGTCGGCCCACACCACCTCGGCGGCGGCAATGACTTGCAAGAGGTGCTGGGACAGAGGCAGCAGCACCGAGGCGGCCTGGTGGAAGAGGTCCGTCAGGGTGCTGCGACTCATGGGCACCCCACCGCGCTCAATCCGCTGGGCCAGCCGGTGCAGTGGCATCGCGTCGGCGCACTTGGAAACCACAACGTGCGCAAGGAAGCCCGGGCCGTACTCGCCCTTGTCCACCACCTTCGGCGGCGCGGGGGCCGTCACCACGCCCTGGCCGCACGCGCACGAGAGGACTTGCTGCACGTGCACCTGCCGTTCGAAGAAGGCGGGCACGTACTCGTACACCACCGTCCTTCGCCCCTCGCCCAGCGGCTTCAACTCCTCACTGCCGCACGCCGGGCAGTGCCTCGACTCGGGCGGCACCGCGTGCCGCACTTCGCGCGTCGGGGCCTCCTCGGCCTTCCGTGCGGCCCGCGCCCGGCGCTTCTCCAGGGCGGCCTTGGCCCGCGCCGCTTCGTCCTGGGGACTCGGGGCCGTCTGCCTCAATTCCTCGGCGACGGGCGGCAGCTTCTCGGCTTTGCGACCGAAGACACGCCGCTCCAGCGCGGCCATCTTCGACTCCAGCGACGTCATCCGCTCGCGGAGCTCCTCGGCTTCCTCCCGCCAGGGGCAGAAATGGTCCAGTGGAAGCTCGCGCGGCACCTGGAGCCCATACCGCGCTGCCCGCCCCCGCGCTCGCGCCGGGCCCTCAGGAGGCCGCGCGCCCGGGCGGTGACCAGGCCGGCGGGCGTCGCACGTCCGCCACGTCGATGCCGTCCAGCAGCATCGCCAACTGCGTGGCGTCCAGCGTCACCGCCTTCGCCTCCGCCTCCACGCGCGGCAGCCGGAAGCGGCCCGTCTCCAGCCGCTTGTACAGCAGCACGAAGCCGCCCCGGCTCCACGTCAGCACCTTGACTCTGTCGCCCTTGCGCGAGACGAAGGCGAAGAGGTGCCCCGAGTAGACGTCCTCGCCCCACTCGGCGCGCACCAAGGCCATGAGGCCATCAATCGACTTGCGCATGTCCACCGGCTCCACGGCCAGCACCACGCGCACCGAAGCCGGAAGCGCGAACACCCTCTCACCGTCCCAGCGCGGCGACGAGCCGGGCCACGTACGCCACGTCGGTGCCCACCGCGAATCGCACCCGCGCTCCGCTCGCGGCGACCACCTCCATCCCCGACTCCATCGCCGCGGGCGTCGTCGCCACCTGCACCGGCAAGAGTCTCACGGCTTCCGCTCGCGACGGCGCGGCCCGTCGTGCCCGGTACACCCACGACTGCAACGTGCTCAGCCGCACGCCCCGCGCCAACGCGAACTCCCTCTGCGTCTGCCCGCTGGCCTCGAAGGCTTCCGCGATGCGCGCCCACTCCGGCTTCTCCACCTGCTTCGCCATGCCCGGAAGCGTCCGCCGCGAACCGCTCCCCCGGCAATCCCTCACGGCACATCGTTGGCCGGACGGTTAC
>NZ_RAWP01000245.1:0-1549 GCF_003668935.1 Corallococcus sp. AB032C
GGCGCGCAAGGCGAGCGCGTGCTGCTGCTGTACCCGCCGGGACTGGACTACATCGCGGGCTTCTTCGGCTGCCTGTACGCGGGAGCGGTGGCGGTGCCCGCGTATCCGCCGGACCCGATGCGGCTGGAGCGCACCCTGCCCCGCCTGCGGGCCATCATCCAGGACGCGCGTGCGTCGGTGGTGCTCACCACGTCGGGCATCCTCGGGCTGTCGGACTTCGTCTTCGAGCAGGCGCCGGACTTCCGCGCGCTGCACTGGATGGCGACGGATGAGTTGCCGGAGGGCGGCGAGCAGGACTGGGTTGCGCCGGAGGGCCTGGGCGCGGAGTCGCTCGCGTTCCTTCAGTACACGTCTGGGAGCACGGGCACGCCGAAGGGCGTGATGCTCACGCACGGCAACCTGCTGCACAACCTGTCGCTCATCCACGGTGCCTTCGGCGCACGAGCGGACAGCGTAGGCGTCATCTGGCTGCCGCCGTACCACGACATGGGACTCATCGGCGGCATCCTGGAGCCTTTGTACGGAGGCTTCCCGGTGACGTTGATGTCGCCGATGGCGTTCCTCAAGCGGCCCATGGCGTGGCTGGAGGCGGTGTCGCGCTTCGGGGGAAGCATCAGCGGCGGGCCGAACTTCGCGTTCGACTTGTGCGTGAGAAAGAGCACGCCGGAGCAGCGGCGTGCGTTGGATTTGAGCCGGTGGGAGGTGGCCTTCTGCGGCGCGGAGCCGATTCGCCCGGAGACGCTGGAGCGCTTCGTGGAGGCCTTCGGCCCCAGTGGCTTCCGGCGCGAGGCCTTCTTCCCTTGCTACGGGCTGGCGGAGGGCACGCTCATCGTCTCCGGCGGGGAGAAGTCGGCGCCGCCGGTGTCGGTGACGATTTCGGGTGAGGGGCTGGAGCGGCACCGCGCGGAGGAAGTGGGCGCGGCGGAGCCCGGTGCGCGCACGCTGGTGGGGTGTGGCCAGACGCTGGCGGAGCAGCGAATCGCCATCGTGGACCCGGAGACGCTGGAGCGGCGTGCGCCCGGTGAAGTGGGCGAAGTCTGGGTGTCGGGGCCGAGCGTGGCCCAGGGGTATTGGGGCCGCGAGGAGGCGACGCGCGAGACGTTCCATGCGCGCATCGCGCGTGAGGACGGCGGGCCGTACCTGCGCACCGGGGACTTGGGCTTCCTGCGGCCGGAGGGAGAGCTGTACGTCACGGGGCGGCGCAAGGACCTCATTATCCTGCGCGGGAGGAACCACTACCCGCAGGACCTGGAGGCGACGGTGGAGGGGGCGCACCCGGCGCTGAGGCCCGGGGGCGGCGCGGTGTTCTCGGTGGAGGTGAGGGGCGAGGAGCGCGCCGTGGTGGTGCAGGAAATCGACGTGCGGCGGCTGGGCGGACTGCGTGAGCAGCTGGCGGCGGCGGACGCGGCGGTGGGCACCATCCGTCAGCGGCTGGCGGAGTCGCACGAGGTGCAGGCGCACGCGGTGGTGCTCATCGAGCCGGGCAGCCTGCCCAAGACGTCCAGCGGCAAGGTGCAGCGTCACGCGTGCCGAGCGGCCTTCCTCGCGG
>NZ_RAWP01000246.1:0-1442 GCF_003668935.1 Corallococcus sp. AB032C
ACAGCATCATCGGCGACACGCAAGAAACCGGCTCGCTGATGGGCGACGAGTTCTGCTTCGGCCGCTCCCCCTCATCCAGTCGGTCCGAGAATGGGGCCGTCTCCCTCAACCACCGTGCGCGGCAACAGTCGGCCCACACCACCTCGGAGGCCACAATGACTTGCAAGAGGTGCCTGGAGAGCGGCTGCAATACCGAAGCGGACTGGTGGAAGAGGTCCGTCAGCGTGCTGCGATGCATGGGCACGCCGCCCCGCTCTACGCGCTGGGCGAGCCGGTGCAAGGGCATGGCGTCCGCGCATTTGGACGTCACCACGTGCGCCAGGAAGCCCGGGCCGTACTCGCCTCTGTCCACCACCCGCACGGGGGCCGGGGCCGTCACTACGCCCTGGCCGCATGCGCACGCGAGGACTTCCTGTACGTGCACCTGGCGCTCGAAGAAGGCCGGGACGTACTCGTACATTACCGAGGTGCGCCCCGTGCCCAAGGGCTTCAGGTCCTCGCTGCCGCACGTGGGGCAATGGCGCGCCTCGGGTGGCACCACGTGCCGCACTTCGCGCGTAGGGGCCTCCTCGGCCTTGCGCGCCGCGCGCTTCTGGCGCTTCGCCAAGGCAGCCGTCGCCCGAGCCGTCTCCTCTTCGGGGCTGGGTGACGCGCCTCTCAGCTCCGAGGCGACAGGCGGCAGCTTCTCCGCTTTGCGGCCGAAGACGCGCCGCTCCAGCGCGGCCATCTTCGACTCCAGCGACGTCATCCGCTCGCGCAGCTCCTCGGCCTCCTCACGCCAGGGGCAGAAATGGTCGAGAGGGAGGACTCTGGGCACCCGCTCTCAACGACTCGCCGGGTAGGCCATTCACCAGGTGACGTGCTCAGCTACCTGTACGCCCTGGGGGCGCCCAGGCAGGCGGGCGCTTCACCTCGGCCACGTCGATGCCATCCAGCAGCATCGCCAGTTGCGTGGCGTCCAGCGTCACCGCCTTCGCCTCCGTGTCCACCCGGGGCAGCCGGAAGCGGCCCGTCTCCAGCCGCTTGTAGAGCAGCACGAAGCCGCCCCGGCTCCACGTCATCACCTTGATGCGGTCGCCCCGCCTGGAGACGAAGGCGAAGAGGTGTCCCGAGTAGACGTCTTCACCCCACGCCGTGCGCACCAGCGCCATGAGCCCGTCAATCGACTTGCGCATGTCCACCGGCTCGGTGGCCAGCACCACGCGCACCGACGCGGGAAGCGTGAACACTGCCTCACCGTCCCAATGCAGCGACGAGCCGGGCCACGTAGTCCACGTCGGCACCCACGGCGAATCGCAAGCGCACTCCGTTTGCCGTAACCGTCCGGCCAACGATGTGCCGTGAGGGATTGCCGGGGGAGCGGTTCGCGGCGGACGCTTCCGGGCATGGCGAAGCAGGTGGAGAAGCCGGAGTGGGCGCGCATCGCGGAAGCCTTCGAGGCC
>NZ_RAWP01000247.1:0-1364 GCF_003668935.1 Corallococcus sp. AB032C
GGGCCACGGTGTACTGCACCGGGCGCAGCGTGCGGGGGAACCTGGCGAGCGGGGCGTCCCGGCCGGAGACGATTGAGGAGACGGCGGAGCAGGTGACGGCGCTGGGCGGGAAGGGCATCGCGGTGCGGGTGGACCACACCGTGGAGGAGGAGGTGGAGGCGCTGTGTCAGCGCATCCGCTCTGAGGCCGGGAAGCTGGACGTGCTGATCAACGACATCTGGGGCGGGGAGACGCTGCACGAACTGGGGCTGCCGTTCTGGAAGCAGGCTCCGGCGAAGGCTCGGTTGATGTTCGACCGCGCCGTGTACACGCACCTCGCGACCAGCCGCTACGCGGTGCCGCTGATGCTGGAGCGCGACCGGGGGCTCATCGTGGAGGTGACGGATGGGGACTCGTTCGGCTACCGGGGCGGCGTCGCGTACGACGTGACGAAGATGGCGGTCATCCGCCTGGCGTTCGCGATGTCGAGGGACCTGCGCCGCACGAACATCACGGCGATGGCGGTGACGCCGGGGTTCCTGCGCTCGGAGGAGATGCTGGATGGCTTCGGGGTGAAGGAGGCGAACTGGCGCGACGCGGTGAAGAACGTCCCGGACTTCATCGCGTCGGAGACGCCGTCGTATGTGGGCCGCGGGGTGGCGGCGCTCGCGGCGGATCCGGAGGTCCACCGCAGGGCGGGGCGCGTGGTCGCGTCTTGGACGCTGGCGCGCGAGTACGGCTTCACGGACCTGGATGGCTCGCGGCCGCACTGGGCGGAGTACTTCGAGCGGACGTATGGGAAGCCGTACACCGTCGCGGATGAGGCGGCCTATGCGTCGTGGCTTGGCGGTTCCATCGAAATCGTGTGTCCGGACTGGCCGAAATACTGACCGTGCACGGCTCATCCCCGGCGGCCGGGCGAAGCGCTATGGTCTGACGCGAGAGGTCGCGCACATGGCCAAGGGGAACCGCAGGAACGACGAGCCGGATCGGATCGACGAGACCCGGGTCGCACCGTTGGACGACGGCCTGGACGAGACGGATGAGGTCCGCACCGAGCAGACCCAGGTGCCGGCCTCGGTGCAGCGCGACGCCGCGGAGGCTGCTCGTTCCTCCGCGGCGACTCCCGGCCGGAAGTCCTGGGGCAACCAGTCGCGGACCGCGCCTCCCACGGGCGCGCCCCCGCGCGCACCTGAGTTCACGGGCCTGGAGGCGCGGATGACGCCGCCTCCCGTTCCCGACGATGACCTGGTCCTGGAGACCCGCGTGGATGGGTTCACGCCCCCTCCGCCGCCCTCTGGCCAGGGCGCATGGGAGGAGGACGACTCTGAGTTTGCTGCTCCGGAGACCGTCGCGCGTCCGTCGCGTGAGGGGGAGGGTGGCCG
>NZ_RAWP01000248.1:0-1315 GCF_003668935.1 Corallococcus sp. AB032C
GTATCCGTCCGGCGAGCGACGTGACCGAGCCTATTGCAGAGGGACGGGGACCGTGCTCGGCGATGGTCGCGAGCCTGTGCGAGAGCGGGCTGACGGGGCGGACCTGAGCAGGGGGCTCAGGACGAATCGGCGGCGCGAAGGCGCTTCCACTCGTGCGGCAGCAGCTCTCCGATGCGGGCGTTCGGGTGCGTCTGGACGCGCAGCAGCACGTCGGCCAGGTACTCCTCGGGATTGACGCCGTTGGCCTCGCAGGTGGCCACCAGGGCGTAGAGGCCCGCGAGGTTTTCACCCGCGGCCTCGTGGCCGACGAAGAGAAAGTTTTTACGCCCCAGGGCTGCCTTGCGCAGCGCCGATTCCGAGCGGTTGTTGTCCAAGGGCAGACGCTCATCCGAGACGAAGCGGCTCAGCGCATCCCACTGCTTGAGCGTGTAGGAAATGGCCTGGCCCAGCGGACTCTTGGGCGGGTGGCGCGGCGCCTGCGCATCGAGCCAGGCACGAAGTCGCTTGAGGACGGGGGTGCTGCTGAGTTGGCGCAGTTCGCGGTGCGCGGCGGTGCGCACCACGTCCGCGCCTCTCGCCTGGGCCTCCACGCGGTAGAGTTCGAGGATGAGGTCCATCGCCTCGCGGGATTCGGGCGCGGTGGAAAGCGCGTCGAAGAAGCGGCGGCGCACGTGTGCCCAACACCCGACGCGGATTCTCCCCTCCGGCAGCGTCACCGCGTTGTAGCCCGTGTACGCATCCACCACGAGGGCGCCCCGGGTGCCGCCCAGGACTTCCTTCGGCGTCTTGCTGGCCCGCCCCATGCTGAAGCGGTAGCCGATGAGCCACTGGCCCGCCTCATTCTGGGTGAGGAAGGTCCAGAGGTAACCCAGCCTTGTCTTCTTCACGTCCAGCACGCGCAGCGGGGTCTCGTCGGCCCACACCACCTCTGCGGCGGCAATGACTTGAAGCAGGTGGGAGGACAGAGGCAGTAGGACGGAGGCGGACTTGTGGAAGAGGTCCGTCAGGGTGCTGCGACTCATGGGCACGCCGCTTCTCTCCACCCGCTGGGCGAGTCGGTGCAGCGGCATGGCATCCGCGCACTTCGACGTCACCACGTGGGCCAGGAAGCCGGGGCCGTACTCGCCCCTGTCCACCACCCGGGCTGGAGGCGGGGCGGTGACGATGCCCCGGCCGCACACGCACGCCAGCACCTCCTGCACGTGCACCTGCTTCTCGAAGCGGGCGGGCACGTACTCGTACACCACCGAGGTGCGGCCCTGGCCCAGGGGCTTCAAGTCCTCGCTGCCGCACGCCGGGCAGTGGCGCTCGTCGG
>NZ_RAWP01000249.1:0-1277 GCF_003668935.1 Corallococcus sp. AB032C
CTGAAGGATCCCCTCATCTAGCGAGTTGATCAGCATACGCTCGCTCGGCGGCTGCGTGCGAAGGCGCTGGTATCCGCGCAAAGAGGCAGCCACCATGAAACGCAAGGTGGCCATCGACGCAGAGCAGGTGCGGACGTTCCTGACGGGAGTGTTCGAGGACGACCTGCACGTCAAACGAATCCTGTCCCTGTCGCACGCGACGCTGGGGGCGGTGCAGGCGGCGAGCCTGTCGGTGGCGGCCATCGGTAAGGCCATGGCGTGGGCGCGTGGAGAGGACGTCACGTCCAAGCACGCGGTGAAGCAGGTGGACCGATTGCTTTCGAATGGGGGCTTCGACGTCTGGAAGCTTTTCGCGTCCTGGGTGCCCTTCGTGCTGGCGGAACGGACCGAGGCGGTCATCGCGCTGGACTGGACGGACTTCGAGCAGGACGACCAGGAGACGCTGGTGGCCAGCCTCATCACCCGGCATGGGCGGGCCACGCCGCTCTTGTGGACGACGCTGGTGAAGTCCGCCTCCGCGGGCAACCGGCAACTGGTGGAGGACCAGACGCTTCAGCGACTGCGCGAGGTGATTGCCTCGGAGGTGAAGGTGACGGTGGTCGCGGACCGGGGCTTCGCGGATGCGAAGTTCTACGCGCTGCTGCGGCAGCTGGGCTTCGAGTACGTGGTGCGTTTCCGTGCGGACATGCTCGTCACGTCCGAGGATGAGGAGACCAAGCGCGCGGCCGAGTGGGTCCCCGAAGGCGGACGCGCGAAGGTGCTCCGAGGCGCACGCATCACCGCGGCCATGGCGCAGGTGGGGGCCGTGGTGTGTGTGAAACGCAAGGGCATGAAGGACTCCTGGTGCCTGGCCACCAGCCTCACGGAAGCCACTGCCCAGGAGGTGCTGGACGTCTACGCCCGGAGATTCACCATTGAGGAGACGTTCCGGGACGTGAAGGACCTCAAGTTCGGCATGGGGCTGAAGCAGGTGCGCGTGAAGACACCCGAGCGTCGAGACAGGTTGCTGCTCATCAGCGCCCTGGCCCAGGTCCTTCTGACGCTGCTGGGCGCGGCGGGCGAGGCGCTGGGTTACGACAAGCATTTGAGAGTGAATACGGTGAAGCGGCGTACGCACTCGCTGTTCACCCAAGGCACCTACTATTTCATGGCCATGCCGCGCATGAGCGATGAACGACTCCGCCCGTTGGTGGAGCGATTCGGGCAACTCGTCCGCGAGCACGCTGTCTTCCGAGAGGCCTTCGGACTTATCTGATTCAGATGAGGGGATGCTTCAG
>NZ_RAWP01000024.1:0-102579 GCF_003668935.1 Corallococcus sp. AB032C
GGGGGCGGCTGAGCGACGGGCGTGCGCGCCACGGGGGCGGACACGACCGGATCCACCGGGGGCTGCTGGGAGCCGCGCAGCACGACAACGCCCGCCACGCCCAACCCCACGAACAGGGACGCGCCGAAGAGGGCGATGCCCAGGCCCTTCCTGGACTTCTTCTCCGTCAGGCCACCGGCCTCGTCCACGGAGATGTCCAGCGCCATGGTGTTGGGCGCGGGCGTGGGGCCGGAGCCCAGCGCCTGGTGGGGGCCGGTGTGGATGCCGCTGTGCGGACCGCTGTGGGGGCCGGATCCCACAGCGTTGAGTCCGGTGCGCGTGGCGAAGACGCCGCTGACGCCGGACGCGGACGCGGCGGAGCGCATGCCCTGGAGCACGGCGTCCATGGACGCGTAGCGGTCCACGGGGCGCTTGGCCAGGCACTTCATCACCAGCGACTCCACCTCCGCGGGCACGTTGTGGTCCGGCCACACGGTGTAGAAGGGAGGCGGCGGGTCGTTGATGTGCTTGACGATGACGTCGATGCTCTGCGCCGCCTGGAAGGGCGGCCGGCCCATCAGCACCTGGTAGAGCACCACGCCCAGGCTGTACACGTCGCTGCGCGGATCCGCGATGTTGCGCGCCTGCTCCGGCGCCATGTACTGCGGCGAGCCCAGGATGACGCCCGCCTGCGTGAGGGTGGTGTCCTCCTTCATGGAGGCGTCCCCCGAGAAGGACTTCACCAGGCCGAAGTCCAGGACCTTCACCACGTCGTGGTCGGCCTCCTGGTTGAGGACCATCACGTTGGCGGGCTTGAGGTCGCGGTGGATGAGACCGACCTTGTGCGCCTCGCGCAGCGAGCGGGCCACCTGCTGCCCGATGGCGAGCGCGCGCTCCCACGGCAGCGGCCCTTCCTGGGTGAGCAGTTGCGACAGCGTCAGCCCCTCCAGGTACTCCATGGCGATGTAGTAGATGCCGTCTTCCGTCTTGCCGTAGTCGATGACGGTGACGGTGTTCGGATGGCGCAGCTTCGCGGTGACGCTGGCCTCCAGGAAGAAGCGCTTCTGGAAGCCGGGGTCCTTGCCCTCGCCGCTGTACTGCGGGTTGAGGACCTTGAGCGCCACCAGGCGGTCCAACGGGGCCTGCATGGCCTTGTAGACGCGGCCCATGCCTCCGGCGCCAAGCGTCTCCAGGATGCGGAAGCGCTCGTTGAGGATCCGCCCGAGCAGGGGATCCGGCACGTCGGCGGGCGCGCCCTGGCGGCGGGCGTCGCTTTCGATCATGTGTTCCCCCAAGGTGAAGAGAAGGACCGCATACGTCGTTTCAGACCCGGCGGATGCTAGCACCGCCTTTGAAAACCGCCCAAGAGACGTGCCGCTATCATCGCCGCGCCCCGGCGCCGAGTTTCCGGCCCGCGCGGCGCGCTCGCACTCCCGCACCTCCCGTGCGCATCGCGTCCCCCGGTGCGGGTTGGAAAACGAGGAAATCAGCGTCCGTTGCCGCACAGTTCGTGGCGGCTGGTGCGTCGCGTCATCCCCGGTGACAGGGACTCGGGCGGGTTAGGGTTTCCCGCATGAATGCCAGGCTGTCCTCGCTGTTGTCGTCGGCGCCGCGGTATCCGCGGCGGGTGGTGTGCATGACGGAGGAGACGACGGAGGTGCTCTACCGCATTGGCGCGGGGGACCTGGTCGTCGGCGTGTCGGGGTTCACGGTGCGGCCTCCGGAGGCGCGCAAGAAGCCGAAGGTCAGCTCGTTCCTGGACGCGAACTTCGAGCGGATATTGGAGCTGAAGCCGGACCTGGTGCTGGGGTTCAGCGACCTGCAGGCGGACATCGGCCGGGAGCTGTGCAAGCGCGGGGTGCCCGTCTACCTGTTCAACCAGCGCTCGCTCGCGGAGATATTGCAGGCGGTGCGGCTCACCGGTGCGCTGGTGGGACGGGCGGAACCCGCGGAGGCGCTGGCGGTGGAGCTGGAGAAGAACCTGGAGCGTCACTCGGACGCGGCGCAGTCGCTGCCGAAGCGGCCGCGCATCTTCTTCGAGGAGTGGCACGAGCCGCTCATCTCCGGCATCCGCTGGTGTTCGGAGCTGGTGGAGGTGGTGGGTGGGGTGGACGTCTGCCAGGAGTCGCGCGCGTCGCAGGGGGCGAAGGGCCGCATCTTCGACCCGGAGGAGGTGGCGAAGCGCGACCCGGAGGGCGTCATCGCCAGCTGGTGCGGACGCAAGGCGAAGCGGGAGAAGATTGCCTCCCGGCCGGGTTGGGCCAGCGTGCGGGCGGTGGTGGACGACCAGCTCTACGAAGTGAGGAGCTCGTACATCCTCCAGCCGGGGCCTGCGGCGCTGTCGGACGGGGTGGATCAGCTGGCCCGCATCGTGGCGGCCATCGCGAAGGGGGAGAAGCTGCCCATGGCCCGGCCGGGAGACCTGCGCACCGCGCTGGGGTGAGTGGAGGCTGGCGGCAGGCGCGGCGCATGACAGGATGCGCGCGTGCCGCTCTCACTGCCCGTCCTGCTGGTCACCGTGCTCGTCGCGACGGGCACGTCGTCGGGGCAGACTCCTCCGAAGGAGGTTTCCGGCAAGCCCCAGGACGTCGTGCCGCCAGATGCGCCGGTGCGCTCGCCGGACGTCGATCCGTCGGGCGTGTCGAACACGGACGTCGCGCCGCCTCCCCGCTCGGAAGAGGTGCCGGTGGGGCCGGCGGGCCCGCAGCCGCCCGTGGTCACCACGGACGCGGAGCGCACGAAGAACTACGAGGAGGCGCTCATCGCCTGGGGCCTGGGCGAGGTCGAGCGCCAGGTGGAGCCCGCGCCCCAGGGCAAGGTGCTGGAGGAGGTGCTCGTCACGGCGGAAGAGGTGGTCGCGCCGATGGATCCGTATCCATCGCTGCTCAACATCTTCCACGTCCGCACCCGCGATGAAGTCGTCCGCCAGGAGGTGCTGATTACGCCAGGGCAGCCGTACTCGGAGGCGCTCGTCGCGGAGTCGGTGCGCAACCTGCGCAAGCTGGGCCTGTTCTCCGTGGTGCGCGCGGTGCCGGTGAAGGGGAGTGCTCCGGACAAGGTCGCGCTGCTGCTGGTGACCAAGGACCTGTGGTCGCTGCGGCTCAACAACGAGTTCTCCGCAGTGGGCTCGCTGCTGCTCTACCTGCGCTTGCAGGGCACGGAGCAGAACTTCCTGGGGCGCGGCAAGAAGGTGGCGCTGGACTTCATCATGCGCCTGGACACGTTCAGCTTCGGCCAGAGCTACACGGACCGGCGTGTGCTCGGCAGCCGCTGGTCGCTGACGGAGTCCGCCGCGGTGCTCATCAACCGCGACACGGGGCGCGCGGAGGGTTCGCGCGGGAGCCTGGTCGTCAGCCGGCCGCTGTATTCGCTGGCCACGCCGTGGAGCCTGAGCACGTCCGTGGCGTGGAACATGGAGACCGCGCGGCAGTTCCGGGGCGCGGACATCTGGCAGCTCCCGTTCCCGGACGGCGAACCCGTGCCGTACATCTACAACGCGCGCGAGGTGGCCGCGGGCGCCACGTACACGCGCTCCTACGGCCAGCGCTACAAGTGGAACGTGGGCATGGGCGCGGGGGCCTACCACTACGCCTACGCCGCGCCGGTGGCGTCGCAGCTCACCGACGCGCAGACGGACTGGTTCCGCCGCAACTACCTGCCGCGCGCGGAGGACGCGGGGTACGCGAACTTCTCCCTCAGCGCCTTCGAGGCCCGCTACGACGTGCTTCGCAACGTGGACTCGTACGCGTTGTCGGAGGACTTCCAGCTGGGGCACTCGGTGCTGGCCACGCTGCGCTACGCGCCGCCGGTGTTCCCGTCCGCCGCGCACTTCGCGGAAGGGGGCCTGTCCCTGCGCTACCGCGTGCACTGGGGTGACGCGCTCACCACCGCGTCCGCGGCCGCGTCCATCCGGCAGCAATTCAGCGCCAATCAGCCGGGCGTGAAGGAGGGCTGGACGAACCGCCGCTGGGCCGCGGAGCTGGTGCAGGTGTCGCCGCGCGTGCTCGGGGGGCGCTTCGTGGCGCGAGGCCTGCTGGACGTGAACATCGACGACCTGTCCGACCGCGTGAGCCTGCTGGGCGGCAGCAACGGCCTGCGCGGCGCGGCGGTGGATGCGTACTCCGGCAGGCGGCTTTTGCTGGTGAACCTGGAGTACCGCACCGCGCCGCTCGTCGTGCGCACGGTGCACGTGGGCGGCGTGTTCTTCCTCGACTCGGGCAGTGCGTTCAACGAGCGGCCGGAGATGGTGACCACCGTGGGCGTGGGCCTGCGGGTGCTGTTCCCCCAGTTCAACGTGTTCCCGTTCCGCATCGACTTCGGCTACGTGCTCACCGGAGACCGTCCCCCCGTGGGCAGCCGCCTGTCGCTCAGCAGCGGGCAGGTGACGGACTACCGGCCCAACTTCCTCGACTCGCCCTGAGCCGGCTCCGGACGCTTCAGGGAGGCTCGACGCGCAGCAGCTCGCGGAAGAGGACCTCCGCCGCGTCGCGGAACAGCTCTCCGGACGCGAGCAGCCCGCCGCAGTGGTGGGGCTCGCGCGCGAGCGTCAGCGCCACCGCCTTGCCCAGCACCGCGTCCCAGAAGGGCTCCGAGTCGAGCGGCAGGAGGAACTCACGGATGATGGCCTTCGGCCACGGCAGCACGGTGGTGGGGTCCGCGTCGCTCAGGCTGGTGAAGCAATCCAGGTCCACGTCCAGCAGCACGGCGGACGCGGCCTCCAGCACGTCGCGCACCGCGTCCGTGGGGCCGGGGCGCAGGTACGCCTCCGCCGCGCGGTCCACGGTCGTCACCGTCACGATGCGGTGCGAGCGGCCCCGCGTGTCCACGTAGGTGTCCCCGGCGAAGGAGCCCCGGGGCCGGGTGCGCGCGATGATCAACGCGTCGCCCACGAGGTTCGCCTCCATCGCCGCGAGGATGTGGTCGTAGTTGCGCACGTCCAGCTTCCACCGCGCGTGCTCGTCCAGCGCGCGCAGGCCGGCGGAGCGGTCCGGCATGTCCGCGGGGCGCTCTGGCACCACGATGTCCAGGTGCCGGTCCAGCGTGACGAGCAGGGCAGGGGGGCCCTCATCGCCCAGGGCACACGCCCACGCGGGCAGCGCGAGCCGATGCGGGTCGAACACATAGGCGTCCGTCGGACCGCGGCCTCCGCCCAGGCCCAGCCGCACCACCCCCGCGAGGCGCAGGTGGCGCAGGGCGTCGTCATCATTCGGGTTCATGGGGGTGGGAATCCTCTCCAGGGCCGGACGTTGGGGGGGCCGCGCGGCGGCCGGAGTGTAGGCTTGCCCGCACCTTCCCGCGAAAGGAGCCCCGCCTCGCGGGGATTCAACTACGCATGCGTCAGGTCCTTACCGCCGCCGCGCTGCTCCTCATGAGCAGCGCACCCTCCATCGCCCAGGAGCGCAAACCCTCCGCCATGGCCCCTTCGCAAAAGCAGCCGGACACCTTCCTGCGCCAGTACGCCGAAACGCGCCGCTTCCAGAGCGGCCGCCCGGTGGGCACGCGCATCACCCCGGACGAGAAGTCCGTCCTCTTCCTGCGCACGTCCCCCACGTCCAACGTGCAGATGCTCTACGCGTTCGACGTGGCCGGCGGCCAGGCGCGTGAGCTGCTCACGCCGGAGGCCCTGCTCAAGGGCTCCGAGGAGACGCTGTCCCCCGAGGAGAAGGCCCGCCGCGAGCGCATGCGCGTCAGCGCCCGGGGCTTCACCTCCTACAGCCTCTCCGAGGACGGCACCCAGCTGCTGGTGCCCCTCTCCGGCCGGCTCTACGTGGTGGACCGCGCGACGGGGAAGTCCACGGAGCTGAAGACGGGCCCCGGCGTCATCGACCCGCGCCTTTCTCCGGACGGCAAGCAGGTGGCGTACGTGCGCGAGCACGACGTGTACCGGGTGGACATCGCGGCCAATCAGGAGAAGCGCGTCACGCAGGGCGGCACCTCTCAGAAGACGCACGGCCTGGCGGAGTTCGTGGCGCAGGAGGAGATGAGCCGCTTCTCCGGCTACTGGTGGAGCCCGGACGCGAAGTCGATTGCCTACACGGAGTCCGACACGGCCGACGTGGAGAAGCTCACCATCGTGGACGTGATGCACCCGGAGAAGGGCGGGGAGATCTTCCCCTACCCGCGTCCCGGCAAGGCCAACGCGAAGGTGCGCCTGGGCGTCACCCCTGTCTCCGGCGGCAAGACGGTGTGGGCGCAGTGGGATGCGCAGAAGTACCCGTACCTGGCCACGGTGAAGTGGGACAAGGGCGGGCCGCTCACGCTGGTCGTGCAGAACCGCCTCCAGACGGAGGAGCAGGTGCTGGCGGTGGACCCCGCCACGGGCAAGACGCGCGTCCTCTTCACGGAGAAGGACAACGCGTGGGTGGAGCTGGCCCAGGACTTCCCGCTGTGGCTGGAGGATGGCTCCGGCTTCCTCTGGTACACCGAGCGCAACGGCGGCCCGGAGGTGGAGCTGCGCAAGGCGAGCGGTGAGCTGGACCGCTCCGTGGTGAAGCCGGACGCGGGCTTCCGCAACCTGTCCCGCTTCGTCCAGGCGGACAAGACGCTCTTCTTCACCGGCGGCCCCAACCCCACCGAAAGCCACCTGTGGCGCGTGAAGTCCGGCGGCGCCCCGGAGCAGGTGGCCACCGGCACCACCGGCCCGGCCGTGGAGAACGGGCTCGTCTCCAAGAACGGCGGCCTGGTCGTCCTCAACACTCAAGGGCCCAAGGCCATGCCGCGCACCGTGGTGCTCAAGGGCGACGGCACGAAGCTGGGCGAGCTGCCGGAGGTGGCGCAGGAGCCGTCCTTCACGCCGAACTTCGAAATCCGCCAGGTGGGCCCGAAGAAGTTCTGGACCTCGCTGGTGAAGCCGCGCGACTTCAAGCCCGGCCAGAAGCTGCCCGTCATCGTGGAGGTCTACGCGGGGCCCACCGTCACCGTGGTGCACCAGTCCATGGCCGCGCACCTGCTCAGCCAGTGGTTCGCGGACCACGGCTTCCTGGTGGTGAAGGTGGACGGCCGCGGCACGCCGCTGCGCACCTCCGAGTGGAACCGCGCGGTGAAGAACGACTTCGCCACCATCACCCTGGATGATCAGATTGAGGCGGTGCAGGCGCTGGCGAAGGAAGTGCCGGAGATGGACCTGAGCCGCGTGGGCATCACCGGCTGGAGCTTCGGTGGCTACATGGCCGCGCTGGCCGCGCTGAAGCGCCCGGACTTCTTCAAGGCCGCGGTGTCCGGCGCCCCGGTGGTGGACTGGCGCGACTACGACACGCACTACACCGAGCGCTACCTGGGCCTGCCGGAACAGACGCCCCAGGCCTATGAGGTCAGCAGCCTGCTGACGTACGCGAAGAAGGACAGCCCCATTGGCGCGCTGCTGCTCATCCACGGCACCGCGGATGACAACGTGTACTTCTTCCACACGCTGAAGCTGTCGGACGCGCTCTTCCGCGCGGGCAAGCCGCACCAACTGCTGCCCCTGTCCGGCCTCACGCACATGGTCCCGGATCCGCTCATCACCGAGCGCCAGTACGAGCGCGTCATCTCCCACTTCGAGCAGAACCTGAAGAAGTAGGCCGCGCGGCTCAAGGCCTGAAAAGGCAGAGGCCCGGTTCCCTCAAGGGACCGGGCCTCTGTTGCTTCAACCAGTCCGTGAGGAATGGCTGAGACGCGTCACTTCACGCCGCGCGGACGTTCTGCGCCTGCAGGCCCTTCGGGCCCTTGGTGACTTCGAACTCCACCTTCTGGCCCTCGGCCAGGGTGCGGAACCCATCCATGTTGATGGCGGTGTGGTGGCAGAACACGTCCTCGCCCCCGCCGTCCTGGGTGATGAAGCCGAAGCCCTTCGCGTCGTTGAACCACTTCACGGTACCAGTTGCCATTGCGCTTCCTTGCTTTTGCAGGGCAGCCGTGGGGAAGGCCGCCCGTTCTGCCCGACGACCGGGAGACAGAGCTATTTGTAGTGAAAGGGCCGACTGGAAGTCCAGCCGGCCCTCCGGGATTGCCCGACTTGAGCCCCCGCGGCGTCATGTGCGGGGGAGTAAGTCAGATGTCGAGCAGCAGGCGCTCGGGGTCCTCGATGCACTCCTTCACGCGCACCAGGAACTGCACCGCTTCCCGGCCGTCCACCAGGCGGTGGTCGTACGTGAGGGCGATGTACATGATGGGCCGGATGACCACCTGGCCGTCGCGGGCCACGGGGCGCTCCACGATGTTGTGCATGCCCAGGATGCCCGTCTGCGGCGGGTTCAGGATGGGCGTGGACAGCATGGAGCCGAAGATGCCGCCGTTGGTGATGGTGAAGGTGCCGCCCGTGAGGTCGGCCATCGTGAGCTTGTCGTTGCGCGCACGGCCACCGTAGTCACCGACCGTCTTCTCCAGGTCCGCGAGCGACAGCTTGTCCGCGTCACGCACCACCGGCACCACCAGGCCACGGCTGCCGCTCACGGCCACGCCGATGTCGTAGTAGTGCTTGAAGATGACGTCCTCGCCGTCGATCTCCGCGTTGATTTGCGGGAACGCCTTGAGGGCCTCCACGGACGCGCGGATGAAGAAGCTCATGAACCCGAGCTTCACCCCGTGCTTCGCCTGGAACTTGTCGTTGTACTTCTTGCGGAGCGCCATCACCTCGCCCATGTCCACCTCGTTGAAGGTGGTGAGCAGGGCGGCGTTGGACTGCGCCTGGAGCAGGCGCTCAGCGACGCGCTTGCGCAGCGGCGTCATGCGCACGCGCTCCTCGCGCGCGGCGTTGGGGCGGGGACCGGACGGCGCGGCGGGCGCCGGGGGCGCGGACGGGCGGTTCAGCTGACCCTGCACGTCCTCCTTCATGATGCGGCCACCGGTGCCGGAGCCCTTCAGCTGGCCCACGTCCACCCGGTTCTCCTCCGCCATCTTCTTGGCGGTGGGGGTGATGCGCGTGTCGCTGCCGGCTGGCGCAGCGGCCACCGGCGCCGCGGCCTGGGCGGGCGCGGGCGTGGCGGGAGAAGCGGCGGCGCCGGCACCGGCCTCGATGGTGCCCAGCACGTCGCCCACGCGGACCTTGTCGCCCTCCTTGAAGGCGATGGACGCGACGCTGCCCGCGGCGGGCGCCGGCACGTCGATGGTGACCTTGTCGGTCTCCAGCACGACGAGCGGCTCGTCCGCGGTGACGGACTCACCCTGCTTCTTGTTCCACTTGCCGACGACGGCCTCGGTGATGGATTCGCCGAGCGGAGGGACTTTCAGTTCAACGGCCATTCTGGGGTCCTCGGAGGATGGCTTCTTCGATGATGAGCTGCTGCTCGTAGTCGTGCGTCTTCGTGAAACCGGTGGCGGGGCTGGCTGCCTCGGCGCGCCCGATGTAGCCCAGCTTCACCGTCTGCTGCTGCGAACGGCCGGAGAGGAGGTCGTGCAGGCGCGGGAACATGAAGTGCCAGCCACCCGCGTTGCGCGGCTCCTCCTGCACCCAGTACAGCTCCTGGAGCGCCGGCAGCTTCGCCACCAGGTTCGAAAGCTCGTCCTGCGGGAACGGGTAGAGCTGCTCCACGCGCACGATGGCGATGGAGTCGTCCTTGCGCTCGTCCCGGGCCTTGGCCAGGTCGTAGTAGACCTTGCCGCTGCACAGCAGCAGCCGCTTCACCTTCGCGGCGTCCGCCTTCGCGTCCAGAATCACTTCCTGGAACGCGCCCGTGGCCAGGTCGTCCATGCGGCTGGTGGCCTCCGGACGGCGCAGCAGGCTCTTGGGCGACATGATGACCAGCGGCTTGCGCACCGGGCGCAGCACCTGGCGGCGCAGCAGGTGGAAGATCTGCGCGGGCGTGGTGGGGTAGCAGACCTGGAGGTTGTCCTCCGCGCACAGGTCCAGGAATCGCTCCAGACGCGCGCTGGAGTGCTCCGGGCCCTGGCCTTCGTAGCCGTGCGGCAAGAGCAGCGTGATGCCGGAGAGCCGGCGCCACTTGCTCTCCGCCGCGGCGATGAACTGGTCGATGATGATCTGCGCGCCGTTGGCGAAGTCACCGAACTGGGCCTCCCACAGGGTGAGGCCGTCCGGCACGTCCAGGCTGTAGCCGTAGTCGAAGCCCAGCACGCCCATCTCCGACAGCGGGCTGTTCCAGACGTTGAAGGTCGCCTTGCCGGTGGCGAACTGGCGCAGGGGCGTGAACTCCTCGCCCGTCTGCGTGTCGTGCAGCACCGCGTGGCGGTGGCTGAAGGTGCCGCGCTCGCTGTCCTGGCCGGACAGGCGGATGCTGTAGCCCTCCGCCAGGATGGTCGCGTACGCCAGCGACTCGCCCTCGCTCCACTGGAGCTCCTCGCTCTCCAGCATGCCCTGGCGCTTCTTGAGCACCGTGCGCTCCACGTCGCGGTGCACGTTGAAGCCCTCCGGCGCGCTGGCCAGCTTCTGGAGCGCGTCACGCAGGGTGGGCCTGGCCACCGCCGTGGACACCTGGGGCGCGTTCTTCAAGAGGCCGCCCTTGTAGGTCTTCCACAGGCCCTCCAGCGCGTTGGGCTCCTTGAACTGGCTCTCCTGGCGGGCGCGGGTGAGCGCCGCGTCGAAGTCCTGGAAGCAGCGCTGCTTGAGCGCGTCCGACTCCTCCGTGGTGATGCGGCCCGCTTCCGCCAGCGTCTTCGCGTACAGCGCGCGCACCGGCGGGTGCTTGCGGATGAGGTCGTACATCGCCGGCTGGGTGAAGGACGGGTCGTCGCCCTCGTTGTGGCCGTAGCGGCGGTAGCAGATGAGGTCGATGACCACGTCGCTCTTGAACGTCTGGCGGTACTCCGCCACGAGCCGCGCCGCGTGGACGCACGCCTCCGGGTCATCCCCGTTCACGTGGAACACCGGGATGTCCAGCATCTGCGCGATGGCGGTGGAGTAGATGCTGGTGCGCGAGTCCGACGGGTCGGTGGTGAAGCCCACCTGGTTGTTGATGACGACGTGGACCGTGCCGCCCGTGGTGTAGCCCTTGAGGCCGGAGAAGTTGAGCGTCTCCTGCGTGATGCCCTGGCCGATGAAGGCCGCGTCGCCGTGGATGAGCAGCGGCATCACGCCGGTGCGCTCGGTGTCCCCACCGCGGTCCTGCTTGGCGCGCACGCGGCCCTCCACCACGGGGCCCACGCACTCCAGGTGGCTGGGGTTGAAGGCCAGCGACAGGTGCACGTTCTTGCCGGCGCGCGTGGCGTGGTCCGACGAGAAACCCATGTGGTACTTCACGTCGCCGCGGCCCAGGTACGCCTTGGGGTCCTTGGGGCCGTCGAACTCGCTGAAGATCTGATCCGGCTTCTTGCCCAGGATGTTGGTCAGCACGTTGAGGCGGCCGCGGTGGGCCATGCCGATGACCAGCTCCTTCAGGCCCATGCCGCTGCCCACTTCCAGCAGCGCGTCCAGCATGGGGATGAGGGCCTCGCCGCCGTCCAGGCTGAAGCGCTTGGCGCCCACGTACTTCGTGTGCAGGAAGTGCTCGAAGCCCTCCGCGTACGACAGCTTGGTGAGGATGTGCCGCTGGTCCTCCACGGAGAACTGCGTGCGGTTCTCGCTGTGCTCCATGCGCTGCATGAGCCAGCGGCGACGCTCGCTGTCGAGCATCTGCATGAACTCCACGCCGATGGAGCCGGAGTACGTGCGGCGCAGGCGCGTGACGAGCTCCGCCAGGCGCACGCGCTGCTGCGGGAAGACGTTGTTGCACTCCACCGCCTGCTCCAGCTCCTTGGGGGCGAAGTGGTTCTCATCCATCAGCGCCACGTCCGCCACGTGGCCCAGCTGCGGGCGCGGGCGCTCCAGCGGATCCAGGTGCGCGCGCAGGTGGCCGCGCAGGCGGAAGGCGGTGATGGCCTGATCCACCTTCGACTGCAGCCCGATGTCCTGCGCCGGAGCGGCCGGGGCCTGCGGCGCGGCGGCGGCCTGCACGGCGGCGCCGTTCGCCTTGCCCTTGGCCTTGCCCTCCTTGCCCTCCGGTGCGGCGGGTGTCGGAGCCTCCAGCAGCTTCGCGTTGAAGATGGGGCGGCCCGTGCCGTTGTTGCGCTCGAACACCTCGCGCCAGCTTGCGTCCACGCTGCCGGGGTCATCGAGGAAGCGGGCATAGAGCCCCTCGATGAAGTCGATGTTGGCACCAGAGAGGAAGCTGTCCTGGAAATTCGCCATGGCGTGGGGTCTTTTACTGGATGGGCGTCGCGTTGGGGGGTTTTCGCCCAGGTTTGTTGAACCGCGTCATGCCCGGCTGATTGTCTTCACTCAAGGGAGCAGAAGGAATCATGCCCCGCGTGAGCGCAGCTTCACCGAGCACCGGATTCCCCTGGCTGGGAGGAGCTCAAAGGAGACGCCAGGGCCCCTGGCATGCTGAACAGACGTACATCCGAGGCAAACGGGACACGGGGTCCGGGGGCCCCTACGGCGGTTCAGGAGTGGTAAGCACTCGCCCCCTCTTCCACTCACTTTTCCGAGAACGTACCGACATGCTCCTTCAGGGCAAGAAGCTGCTCATCACCGGCGTGCTCACCCCGCAGTCGCTGGCCTTTGGCGTCGCGGAGCATGCGATCGCGCAGGGCGCGGAGGTCATCCTCACCGGCTTTGGCCGGGCCAGGTCCCTCACCGAGCGCAGCGCGAAGCGGCTCAAGCCCGGCACGGAGGTGCTGGAGCTGGACGTGACGAACCCGGCGCACTTTCCGGCGCTGACAGAGGCGCTGCGACAGAAATGGGGCCGCGTGGACGGCGTGCTGCACGCCATCGCGTACGCGCCCGAGGACGCGCTGGGCGGCAACTTCCTCAACACGCCTTGGGAGAGCGCGCAGACCGCGTTCCACATCTCCACCTTCTCCGTGAAGGAGCTGGCGGTGGCGTGCGTGCCGCTGATGACGCAGGGCGGCTCCATCGTGGCGCTGGACTTCGACAACCGGCAGGCGTGGCCCATCTATGACTGGATGGGTGTGTGCAAGGCGGCCATGGAGGCCACGGTGCGCTACCTGGCGCGCGACCTGGGGCCCAAGGGCATCCGCGTGAACGCGCTCGCCGCGGGGCCGCTCGCCACCATCGCGGCCAAGGGCATCCCGGGCTTCAAGGCGCTGGCGCAGTACTGGGGCAAGCAGGCGCCGCTGGGCTGGAGCGACAAGGACAGCCACGACCACGTGGCCAAGACGGCCTGTGCACTTTTGTCCGATTGGCTCTCCTCCACCACCGGCGAGATGATTCACGTCGACGGCGGCTACCACGCGGTGGGCGCACCCCCAGTGGATACGGTGGAGGCTCCTGCCGCAGGGGTCCCCGCGACCCCCACGCCGAAGGAAGGCTGAAGCCAACCCACCTTGCTGGAAAATCCAGACAAACGCCTGCCAGGCTTCCCGGCGGACGGGAGCCCCCCGCTTCCGCCCGTCGGAGCGCTCACGGTAGGATCACCCATGCAGCGCAGGCGCATCCCGCACTCCGCGGAGCCTGCGCGAGGAGCCGTGGCACAGTGAGCACCAACGTCTTGCTGGTGGACGACAGTCCGACCGTCCGCAACATCCTCAAGATCTACCTGATGAACCTCAAGGTCAGCATCGTGGAGGCGGAGGACGCGCAGCGCGCGTTGCAGCTCTTGCGGTTGGTGCCGGTGAGTGTGGTGATCGCCGACATCAACATGCCGAACATGGATGGCATCACCTTCGTGAAGGAGGTTCGCGCCAGCGCGCAGCCGCAGGTGCAGAAGGTGCCGGTCATCCTCTTGACGGCGGAGAAGGGAGAGGACCTGCGCCAGCGCGGTTCGGCGGCGGGGGCCAACGCCTTCATCCAGAAACCGGTGTCGCATGATGAGCTGACCAAGACGGTGCGTCAGTTCCTGAGCGGGGGCTGAACCCGTGAGTCTGCCGACCCTGCTGCTGGTGGATGACAGCGACGCCATCCTGGCGTTGGAGCGGGCCATCCTCTCCGGGCACTACACCATCCACACGGCCAGCAACGGCCGTGAGGCGCTGGACAAGGTGGGGCGGCTGCACCCGGCGGCGGTGCTCTTGGACCTGTCCATGCCGGAGATGGACGGGGACGAGGTGCTCCAGCGGATGAAGGCGGACTCGGGCACGGCGGACATCCCGGTCATCATCATCTCTTCGGAGAAGCAGCGCGCGGAGGCGTGCCTGGGGCTGGGCGCGGAGGCGTTCCTGGCCAAGCCCTTCCGCGCGGACGAGCTGCTCTTGCGCGTGGGCGAGGCGCTGGAGAACGCGCGCCGGCGCTCGCGCTCCGGGGCCATGCTGATCCTCCGGCTCAACGTGGGCGAGCGTGAGTTCGCCGTGCCGCTGGACTCCGTGAAGGAGGTCCTGCTGCAGCCCCTGACGCGGCCGCTGCCCACGGGGCCGTCATACCTGCGCGAGTACGTGGAGCTGCGCGGCCAGGCGGTGTGCGTGCTGGACGTGGCGCTGCGGCTGGGCGTGCAGCACAAGGTGTCCATCGCGGAGCGGATGCTGGTGGTCATTGAAACGGAGGGCGTGTCGCTGGCGCTCACCGTGGACACCGTGAAGGACCCGGAGGAGTTCCAGGCGAGCGACATCGACCGGCGCGAGAAGGTGGGCGGCGCCGAGCACGGCCTGCTGCAGGAAGGGCTCGTGGGCATGCTGCGCACGGGTGGCCGCGCGCTGCCCATCCTGGATCCGAAGGTGTTCATCACGCGGGGACTCCTGCGCGACCTGCCCGCGCTGCTCGCGCCGGTGGAGGAAGAGCGGAGCGCATGAGTGCGGGGCTCGACCCGAGGCTTCTGGCCCGTGCCCGGGAAGTGGTGGCGGACACCACCGGCTTCCGGGACGACGCCATCGCCCAGGAGGCGGTGGAGCGCGTGCTGCGGGCGGAGCTGGCCCGGGGGCGCGTGCCCACGGAGGTCTTGAGCGAGCTGCAGCAGCTGGGCTCTCCGCTGGCCTACACGCTGGTGCGCGCGGTCCTGGTGGGGGAGACGTACTTCTTCCGCCAGCCGGAGCACTTCCGCTACATCACCCATGAGGGCATCCCGACGGCGCTGCGCCACGGCGCCATGCACCTGCGCGGCTGGAGCGCCGGGTGCGCCACCGGTGAGGAGGCCTATTCGCTGGGCGCGTGCCTGCTGGCGTGCGCGCCCCCGGGGATGCCGGTGGAGGTGGTGGGCACGGACCTGCACGAGGCCAGCCTGGAGGCCGCGCGGCGCGGCACCTACGGCGCGTGGTCCCGGCGCGAGTCCGCCCCCGCGCTGCACCCCGTCTACGAGCTCCACAACGGGCGGCAGGTGTCCATCCTCCCGGAGGTGCGCAAGGTGACGCGCTTCGCGCCGGCGAACCTGCTGGCGCCCCTGCCGGAGCGCTTCGGGCAGTTCGACTTCATCCTCTGCCGCAACGTGCTCACGTACTTCTCTCCGTCCGCGCGCGACGCGGCCATCGTCCACCTGGCGCGGGCGCTGGTGCCGGGGGGCCTCATGTTCCTGGGCACGGTGGAGGTGGACCGCACGCCGCCGGGGCTCACGCGTGAGGGGCCTCCGGAGCTGCAGGCCTTCCGCAAGCCCCGCCCGGAGGAGCGCACCTTCGCGCAATTGCCCGTGGCGCAGCCCGTGCTCGCGCCGCGCATGACGCCCGCGCCCCGTCGGCTGTCCGCGCCCATGCCGGTCTCGCCCACGCCGCCGCCGGTCCCTCCGCCCTCGCCCTCGCGGATGCACCTGCAGGCGCTGGAGCGGATTGAAGACGGCAACGTGGCCGGGGCGACGGCGGTGCTGGAGCTGCTCGTGAAGCAGGCGCCGGACTACCTGCCGGGCCTCCTGGAGCTGGCGCTCCTGCGCGAGCGCGCGGGGGCCCGTGACGCGGCCTTCCCGTTGATGCGCGCGTTGCGCACGCGGGCGGGGCAGTTGCCACCGGACACGCTGGTGGATGGACCGGAGGCGCTGCCCGCGCGCTTCTATCTGGCGTCCGCTGACGCCTACCTGAATCTGGGGGCGCTGGAATGAAGGGGACGCCGCTGGTGGTGGACGAGACCCTGGAGTCGGAGACGCGGGACCTGCTCGCACGCCGGGCCGCGCGCCTGCGCGAGCAGGGCGAGTCGACGGTGGAGGAGGCGGTCCATTGGATCGCCGAGTTCCCGCTGGGCGAGGAGCGCTACGCGCTGCCGCTGGAGTCGCTGCGCGCCGCGCTGCCCCTGCGCATGGTGACGCCGGTGCCGCTGTCCGCGCCCGCGGTGATTGGCGTGCTGCGCTTCCAGGGCCAGGTGCTGTCCGCGCTGAGCCTGGCGTCGCTGCTGGGCGGCCACGGGTGGCGCCAGGATCCAGCCGTGCTGCTGGTGGTGGACCGGGGCGACGGCGAGCTGTGCGCGCTCGACTGCGAGGCGATTCCGCGCCCCACGACGTTGCCGCTCGCGTCCGTGGAGGCCGCGCGCGCCCGGGCGGAGGGGCCAGTGGTGGAGGTCTTCACCCACGACCGGCAGCTCATCCACCTCATCGACCCGAAGCGCCTGTTCGGCCGGTCCGACGGGGGAGTGCGCCATGCCCGTTGATCCGATGCTGCAGCCGCTGGTGGCGGGCTTCGCGGTGGAGGCCCAGGAGGTCATCCAGAAGGTCACCATGGACCTGCTGGAGCTGGAGCGCGAGGGGCTGGAGAACGACGCGCTCGCGAAAATCTACACGCGGCTGGGCCGGCACCTGCACACGCTGAAGGGCAGCGCCTCGTCGCTGGGGCTCCAGGACCTGGGCGACATCGCCCACAAGCTGGAGGACGCGCTGGCGCCGCTCAAGGCGCACACGCAGAAGATGCCGCGCCCGGTGGTGGACGTGCTGCTGCACGGGCTGGACCTCTTCATGCTGCGCGCCCAGGCGCACGCGGACGGGCGCGGGGACGACCTGCCGAACCCCGCCGCCGCGCTGGCCCAGTTGGTCGCCGCCGCGCCGCCCCCGGAGGAAGCCGCGGTGCTGCCGGGGGGCGCCTTCGCTCAGGCGCAGCCTGTCGTGGCCGGTGGCCCGCCCTCCGCGGCCGGCACCCCGCTTGTCCCGGCCGAAGCGCTGTCCGCGCCGGAGCCCGTGGGGGAGTCCTCTGACGCCGGGTGGCGCGTGAGCGCGAACCAGGTGACGTCGCTGATGCGCGAGGTGGAGCGTCTGCGCGAGGTTCGCCTGCGGGTGGAGGAGCGCAGCCGGGAGTTGGAGCGGGTGTCCGCGCTGCTCGCGAAGCAGGGCCTGCTGGCGGAGACCGCGGAGGCGCGTACGTTGCTGTCCGGTACGGGCCGCTCCCTGCGCACCGACGGCGAGGAGACGAGCGACGTCGTGGACGCGCTGGAGGACGGCCTCAAGGCCATCACCACGCGCCCCACGCGCACCATCCTGGACCCGTTGCAGCGCATGGTGCGCGACCTGTCGCGCCAGCTGGGGAAGGAAGCGCGGCTGTCGGTGGTGGGCGCGGAGGTGTCGCTGGACCGGCGCCTGCTGGAGAAGCTCCAGGGCGCGCTCGTGCACATCCTGCGCAACGCCGTGGACCACGGCCTGGAGATGCCCGCCGAGCGCGAGAAGGCCGGCAAGCACCACGAGGGCGCGCTCACGCTGCGCGTGGAGCAGCAGGGCAACCTCCTGTACCTGGAGGCGAGCGACGACGGGCGCGGCATCGACCTGGCGCAGGTGCGCAAGGCCGCGGAGAAGCGCGGGCTCGTCACCGCGGAAGAGGTGGCGCGGCTCAACGACAACCAGGTGCGCGAGCTCATCTTCCGCGAGGGCTTCAGCACGCGCTCGGACGTGACGGACACCTCCGGGCGCGGCGTGGGCCTGGACGCGGTGCGCGCCACGGTGGAGTCGCTGCAGGGCCGCATCGAGGTGTCCAGCACGCGCGGGCAGGGCACGCGCTTCGTGCTGACCCTGCCGGTGGACCTGGGCAGCTCTCCGGTGCTGATGGTGCGCGCGCTGGAGCAGTTCGTGGGCCTGCCCATGCTGGCGGTGGAGTCCACGCAGCTGGCGCGCCCGGACATGCTGCGCGTGGGCAAGCGCCGCACGCACCTGGAACACCAGGGACAGCTGCTGCCGGTGGTGGACCTGGGCGCGCGGCTGGGGCTGCGCGCGTCGTCTCCGCCCACGGAAGGCCAGCCGCTGCTCATCGTGCAGAGCGGCGGCAAGCGCGTGGCGCTGGGCGTGGACGCGGTGGTGGGGGACCGGGACCTGGTCATCCGCCCGCTGCCGTCGGAGGTGCGCGACGTGGCGGCCTGGCAGGGCGCGGCGACGCTCAGCCGGGGGGAATTGCTGCTCATCCTCCGGCCGGACTGGGTGGTGTCGGATTCGGAGAAGGTGACGGTGTCCGCGGTGAGCCGGCGGGCGCTGGTGGTGGATGACTCGCTCACCGCGCGCGCGCTGCACCGGGCGATGCTGGAGGCCGGCGGCTTCCAGGTGCACCTGGCGGCCAGCGGGGCGCGGGCGCTGGAGCGGCTGCAGGCGGACACCTACGACGTCGTCATCTGCGACCTGGACATGGAAGAGATGGACGGCATCGAGCTCATCGCACGGCTTCGCGAGCGCAAGGACACGCACACGCTGCCCGTCATCCTGGTCTCCGCGCACGACACCACCGTGGCGCGCGAGCGGGGCCTGGCATCCGGAGCGGACGGCTTCCTCAGCAAGCGCGAGTGCGCCGCGGGCCGCCTGCTCGCGGAGGTTCTGGACGTGATGAGCCGCAGGGGGAGCCGCGCGTGAGCTCGAAGAAGCCCATTCGCGTGCTCGTGGTGGATGACTCGCCCACCATGGCCAACACCCTCACCGCGCTGCTCACGGAGGAGCCGCGCATTGAAGTGGTGGGCCGGGCGGGGGACGGCAACCGCGCCGTGCAGCTGGCGCGCCTGCTGCGCCCGGACGTCATCACCATGGACCTGTTGCTGCCCGGACTGGATGGTCCGGCGGCCATCGGGCACATCATGTCCCAGGCCCCCGCGCGCATCCTGGTGGTGAGCGCCGTGGCGGAGCAGCGCGGCGTGGACCTGGGCTTTCAAGCGATGAGCGCCGGAGCGCTGGAGCTCATCGGCAAGCCCAACGTCACCAACGCGGAGGAGCTGCGCCGCTGGGGCCGGGACCTGGCCCACTCCGTGTGCCTGATGGCGGAGGTGCCGGTCATCTCCCGCCGTCCGCGCGTCGTGGCGCCGCCGCCCATGCCCAGCGGGGCGCGGGTGGACGTGTTCGGCATCGTCGCGTCCACCGGTGGGCCTCCCGCGCTGGCGGAGGTGCTGTCCAAGCTGCCCCGCGACCTGCCGGTGCCCATGCTCATCGCGCAGCACATCACCGTGGGCTTCACGCAGGGCATGGTGCGCTGGCTGTCCCAGGTGTGTGAGCTCCAGGTGGGCGTGGCGCGCGACGGCGAGCGGCTGGAGCCGGGCCGCGTGTACTTCCCGCTGGATGGCCACGACCTGCTGGTGGACAGCGTGGGCCTGGCGCGCCTGCAGCGCAGCACCGGCGGGCCGTGTCCCAACGGGGACGTGCTCCTGAGCTCGCTGGCCATGGCGTACGGCCGGCGCAGCGGCGGCGGCGTGCTCACCGGCATGGGCGAGGACGGCGCGCGGGGCCTGCTGGCCATCCGTCAGGCCGGAGGCGTCACCCTGGCGCAGGACGAGGCGTCCAGCGTCGTCTACGGCATGCCTCGCGCCGCCGTGGAGTTGAAGGCCACCGACGGGGGCACGCCCCTGGCGCTGGTGGCGGACCTCATCCTGCAGAGCTGTCAGCGTCCGTCGTTCCGTCCTGCCCGTGGCCCGGAGGGGGGGCCCCGGTGAGCCGTTTCCCACCTACGAACCGCAGTCGCCTGCGTTGTTCCTGGCGTCACCTGGCCGACCGTTGGCCGCTCGAGGACGCCACCCCTGGAGTCCTCCCTTGAAGCCAGCCGCCGCGCTCCCCGTCTCCTTCCTGCGCGGGCTCGGGCTCGCGCCGAAGTTCGTGCTCGTCACGGCCGTCATCAGCGCCTCCGTGGCGCTGCTGCTCACCCTCATCGCCACCCGCCAGCTGGAGTCCAACCTGGAGGAGCGCCACGCCAGTGAGGGCGAGGCCGTGGCGCTGAGCCTGGCCATCGCGGCGGAGCAGGGCGTGTCCGCGGGCATGGGCTCGCTCCAGCCGCTCCTGGAGACGTTCCGCGAGCGCGAGGACCTGGCCTACATCTTCATCCAGGACCCCACGGGCTTCGTGCTGGTGCATTCGTTCCAGGGCGCCTTCCCGGAGAACCTGAAGGCCGCGCTCGACGCGCAGCCCGGCATGGGCAAGGGCCGCACCCGCGTGGTGCCGGAGGTCCGGATTACACGCGGTGGCAAGACGCTGCGCGCCCTGGACGTGTCCGCGGCCGTGGCGGAGAAGGGGCGGCTGGGCACCGTGCACGTGGGCATGGCGCGCGAGTTCATCGACGCGAGAGTGGATGCGCTGCGCTGGGAGATGCTCCTGTTCGCGCTCCTCCTGGAGGCGTGCGGCGTGGTGCTGGCGGCGCTGTTCGGCCGGAGCATCGTGCGACCACTGGCGGAGCTCACCTCCGTGGCGGGCCACATCGTGTCGTCTGGCGACCTCACCCGCGACATCCGTGCGCGCGGCAACGACGAGGTGGGGCGGCTGGCCAACTCCTTCTCCCAGATGGTGGGCAAGCTGCGCGAGGTGACGGTCAACCTCCAGCACGCCGCCACCGCGCTCACCCAGTCCACGGACCACCTCAACGCGTCCTCCACCGAGCAGGCGCAGACCATCTCCCGCCAGGCCGCCGCGCTCCAGGAGACGCAGGTGACGGCGCAGGAAATCAAGCAGACGTCCACGCTGGCCGCGCAGAAGGCGGAGAGCGTGCTCAGCGTCGCCGAGCGCGCGGACGCCCTGGCCAGGGCGGGCGAGGCCTCCATCGAGCAGACGATGGCGGGCCTCAACGACATCCGCGCGCAGGTGGGCGAAATCGCGGAGAAGATTCTGGAGCTGGGCGAGCGCACGCGCCAGATTGGCGGCATCACCCAGACGGTGAAGGACCTGGCGGACCAGTCCAACATGCTCGCGCTCAACGCGGCCATCGAAGCGGTGCGCTCCGGTGAGCACGGCAAGGGCTTCAGCGTGGTGGCGCGCGAAATCCGCGCCCTGGCGGACCAGTCCATCCAGGCGACCACGCGGGTGCGGGAGCTGCTGGACGACATCGCCAACTCCGTCACCGCCGCGGTGCGCATCACGGAGCGCGGCGCGGAGCGGATGGAGGCGGGTCTGGCGCAGGTGCGCGACAGCGGGCAGAACCTGCGCGAGCTGTCCTCCATCGTCCAGGACAACGCCGCCGCCGTCCGGCAGATCGCCGCCGCGGTGAATCAGCAGAACGTGGGCATCAATCAAATCACCCTGGCGGTGAATGACCTGTCCAAGATGATGGACGACACCGTGGCCCGCATCGGCTCCACCGGTGAGGCGGCCACCACGCTGCAAATCATCTCCGAGCAGCTCTCCAACGCCGTGGGCGCGTACAAGGTCGAGTCCAAGGCGGAGTAGGAAACACGAAGGCCCCGAGTCCCCATCAAGGGGGCCCGGGGCCTCGGATGTTTCAGGGCCTCGCGGCGCCTTACGCCGGCACGGCCTCGGTGGCTTCCGCCTGGAGCTTCACGGCGTCGTCCACGACGTCGAAGCGGGCCACGCCACCGCTCTTGAGGGAGCCGAACAGCAGCGCCTCCGCGAGCGGCTTCTTGAGGGTGTTGTCCACGAGCCGCGCCATGGGGCGCGCACCGAAGGCCGGGTCGTAGCCGTGTTCCGCCAGCCACGCGCGGGCGGCGGGCGTGAGCTCCAGCTTGACCTTCTTCTCGTCGAGCACCTTCTGGAGCAGGCGCACTTCCTTGTCCACGACCTTGAGGATGACCTCGGGGGGCAGGCCGGAGAAGAGAATCCAGCCGTCCAGCCGGTTGCGGAACTCCGGCGTGAAGGTGCGCTCGATGGCCTTCTTCGCCCGCGAGCCGTCCACCACCACCTGGGTGTCACCGAAGCCCATGGCCTTGGTGCTCATCTCCTGCGCACCCGCGTTGGTGGTCAGGATGAGGATGATGTTGCGGAAGTCCGCCTTGCGGCCGTTGTTGTCCGTGAGCGTCGCGTGGTCCATCACCTGGAGCAGGATGTTGAAGAGGTCCGGGTGGGCCTTCTCAATCTCATCCAGCACCAGCACCGCGTACGGGTGCTTGCGCACGGCGTCCGTGAGCAGGCCGCCCTGGTCGAAGCCCACGTAGCCCGGAGGCGCGCCAATGAGCCGGCTCACCGTGTGCTTCTCGGAGTACTCGCTCATGTCGAAGCGGAGGAACTCCACGCCCAGGCTCTGCGCCAGCTGCTTCGCCAGCTCCGTCTTGCCCACGCCCGTGGGGCCGGAGAAGAGGAAGCTGCCAATGGGCTTCTCCGGCGCGCGCAGGCCGGAGCGCGACAGCTTGATGGCGCCCACCATCTCTTCAATGGCCTTGTCCTGCCCGTAGATGACGCCCTTGAGCTCCTTGTCCAGGTTTTGAATCTGGACGCCTTCGCTCGCGGACACGCTCTTGGCCGGAATCTTGGCCATCTTGGAGACGACCTGCTCCACGTCGTGCGCGCTGACGACGCCCGTGCGCACGCCCTCCGGCTTGAGCCGCTCGGCCGCGCCGGCCTCGTCGATGACGTCGATGGCCTTGTCCGGCAGGAACCGGTCGTTGATGTGCTTGGCCGCCAGCTCCGCCGCCGCCTGGAGCGCACCCTCGCCGTACTTCACGTGGTGGTGCTCCTCGTAGCGGCTGCGCAGGCCCTCCAGCACCTTGATGGTGTCCTCCACGCTGGGCTCGTCCACTTCAATCTTCTGGAAGCGGCGGGACAGCGCGCGGTCGCGCTCGAACGACGCCTTGAACTCCTGGAACGTCGTGGACCCGATGCAGCGCAGCCGGCCTGACGCCAGCGCGGGCTTGAGCAGGTTGGACGCGTCCATGGATCCGCCGCTCGTGGCCCCGGCACCGACGATGGTGTGGATTTCGTCGATGAAGAGGATGGCGTCCGGCAGCTCCTGGAGCGCCTTCAGCACGCCCTTCAGGCGCTCCTCGAACTGGCCGCGGAACTTGGTGCCCGCGAGCAGCGCGCCCATGTCCAGCGAGTAGACGACCGCGTCCTTGAGCGCGGCCGGCACGCGGCCTTCCGTGATGTGGAGCGCCAGGCCCTCCGCGATGGCCGTCTTGCCCACGCCGGCCTCACCCACGTAGAGCGGGTTGTTCTTGCGGCGGCGGCAGAGCACCTGGATGGTGCGCTCCAGCTCCTTGTCGCGGCCGATGAGCGGGTCGATGCGGCCCGCCTTGGCCTCCACGTTGAGCTGCACGGCGTACGCTTCCAGCGGGCTCTTCTTCTGCGACTCGCCGTCGTCGTCGTCACCGGCGGGGGTGGGGCGCGGCTCGCCCTCGGACTCGCCGTCCTTGGAGGTTCCGTGGGAGATGAAGTTGAGCAGGTCCAGGCGGGTGACGCCCTCCTGTTGCAGCAGGTAGAGCGCGTGGCTCTCCTCTTCACGGAACATGGCGACCAGCACGTCGCCACCGTCGATGTACTTCTGCTCCGCGGACAGCGCGTGCATGGCGGCGCGGTGGAGCACGCGCTCCACGCCGATGGTCTGCTGCGGCTCGGCGTCCACGTCGTCGGGCAGGCGCTCGACCGTCTCCTCCAGGAAGGAGGTCAGGTTCTCCTGCAGGCGCTTGACGTTCGCGCCGCAGCCCTTGAGCACCTCGCGGGTGCGTGACTCACGGGTGAGGGCCAGGAGCAGGTGCTCCAGCGTCAGGTACTCGTGGCGCATCTTCCGCGCCTCGTCGAGCGCGGTGCGGAAGCTGGCCTGCAATTCTTTGGCAATCGATGGTCCTGCCACGGTTCAGCCTTCCTCGGGTTCCATGGACAGCCGCAGGGGGAACCCGTTGTCCCTCGCCGCGGCCTCCACTGTCTTGAGCTTCGTATCGGCGACGTCGTAGGTATAAACGCCCGCCACACCGATGCCGTTGTAATGAACGTGCATCATGATCTGCACGGCATCCGTCTCCGACTTGTGGAAGATCTCCTTGAGCACGGCCACGACGAACTCGCGCGTGGTGTAGTTGTCGTTGTGCAGGAGGACCTTGTAGAGCGTCGGCCTCTTCAGCTTCTGCTTGGGGACGGCCTCCGTGACGACCTGGCCGTCATCGTGTTGGTGCTTCTGAGCCATGGGCTTGCGGACTCCCTTGCCTTCGCTTCGCGAACCATTGGCGGGCCCTGCTTGAAACCGCTTAGACCCGCTCCTTGAAACCCGTCTCCGCCCACCACAACGGAAGGCCGCTCTCGACGGCTGCCCGCTCGTGCGCCAGGAAGCCGCGCACCGCCCGGTCCAGGCCGGGGTGAAGGAACAGATGCGCACTGTACGTGAGGTGCGGCTCGAAACCCCGGGTGAGCTTGTGCTCGCCGCCTGCTCCGGGCTCGAAGCGCTCGCGGCCCCGGGCGATGCAGTCCTCCACCGGATGGTAGAGGCACACGTTGAAGTGCAGGAACGGATGTTCCTCGAACGCACCCCAATAACGGCCGTACAGCGTGCTCGGCCCGGTGAAGTTGAACGCGCCCGCCACCCTGCGGCCTTCCCGCCGGGCCTCCACGAACTCACACCGGTGCTTGAAGCCAGCGAGCAGGCGGGCGAAGAAGTCCTCGGTCAGCGCGCGCACGCCCCACGGATAGCGGTCCACCGTGGAGACATAGAGCTGATGGGCGCAGGCCGCGTCCACCTCCTCCAGCGCGTCGCCCCGGAGCGTGCGCAGGGTGATGCCCTGGTCCTCCACCTCGTGCCGCTCACGCTGAATCTGGTGCCGCCGCTTGGAGCGGAAGCGGGCGAGGAAGTCCTCGAACGTCCGGTAGCCCGCGTTGCGCCACAGGTACTGCACGCCCAGGCGCAGCGCGTAGCCCTGCGCCTCCAAAACCGGCAGCTCCTCCGGGGTGGGGAAGAGGACGTGGACGCTGGAGAGCCCCTCCGCGCGCGCGTACTCCAGCGCGGCGTTGTACAGCTCCGCCTCGCGGAACGGGGCGTCCTCGCCGGGGGCCACCAGCACGCGGCGGCCGGTGGCGGGCGTGAAGGGCACGCCCAGGACGAGCTTGGGGTAGTAGCGGATGCCCGCGCGCTCGGCGGTGGTGGCCCAGGCGGCGTCGAAGACGAACTCGCCGTGGCTGTCGTCCTTCAAGTACGCGGGCGCGGCGGCGACCAGGCGCGAGCCCCGCCACAGGGTGAGGTGGCGCGGGTGCCAGCCGCGCTCGGGCACCACGCTGCCGCTCTCCTCCAGGGCGGCGAGGAAGCCCCACTCCAGGAACGGCACCGACCCCGGGGCCACGAGCGCGTCCCACGCCGACGAGGGAACGTCGGTAATGGACGTCAGCAGGCGCAGCGTGGTGGGGAGCGGGGCGGACATGGACGTGGCGAGCGCCAGCCTATAACGGCGGGTGGCGGCTGCCGCCACGACCGGCCGGCCGCCCTATTTGCCGCGCGTGAGCTCCTGGGCGAGGAAGCCGGCGACCTCCGTGAGCCCCGCGGCGGCGCGCTTGCGGCCCTCGTCGGACTCCATGACCCGGCGGGCGGCGTCGCTGGCGGTGCCCACCTCCAGGTCCACCAGGATGAGGAAGGCGCTCCACCCGGCCGTCACGGTGGCGACCTTGCCCGGCCGCTGGGGCCGGTCGCTCAGGGTGGCGGCCACCTTCTCCAGGAGGCCGTCTTCCTTGAGACGTTTCGTGCTCCCGAGCATCTGCGTCCAGGTGGCCTCCAGGAGGGAGGTCAGCAGGCGCCCGGAGAGGGCGGTGGAGAGGCGCTGGGAGGCCTCCTCGGCGTCCACGCGGTGGGCGTCCGCGTAGGTGGGGCTCAGCTTGGCCACCACCACGGCCTTGGTGGCCAGGTGGGCGAGGCGGGGCGGGTAGGGCATGGGGCCATGTCTTACATCGGTGGCGGGCGGGGCTCCATCCGGAGTGAATGGCCAGCGCGAGGCGTTTGCCTGACAGCCGGACAGGTTGCTATGGGGCCCGGCGCCCTTTAGAGGAAGCGGACTTTCGTAGGGAGAACAGAATGTCAGTGAACATCCAGCTCGAGTGGACCCCCAACCCCAGCACGCTGAAGTACGTGGTGGACCGCAAGCTGCTGGGCGGTGGCGCCGTGAACTTCACCAACCGGGACGAAGCGCAGGCGAAGTCGCCCCTGGCGCTGCGGCTCATGGACATCCAGGGCGTGACGGCGGTGATGCTGGGCACGAACTTCGTCACGGTGACGAAGGGCGAGTCCGGCGAGTGGGACGAGCTCAACGACTCCGTGATGTCCACGCTGGACACGCACCTGTCGGAGGGCCTGCCGGTGGTGGACGAGGCGGCCGTCGCGGCGGCGCGCCAGACGGTGTCCGCGGACGGCACGGTGGAGCAGCGCATCCAGGTCATCCTGGACGAGGAGATCCGCCCGGCCGTGGCGCAGGACGGCGGTGACATCACGCTGGACCGCTTCGAGGACGGCATCGTGTACCTGCACATGAAGGGTTCGTGCGCGGGCTGCCCGTCGTCCACGGCGACGCTGAAGATGGGCATCGAGGGCCGGCTCCGGGAGATGATCCCGGAGGTCACCGAAGTGGTGTCCGTCTGAGACGCAACGTCAAGGCGCCGCAGGTCCGCAAGGAGCTGCTTCCGGACCAGTCCCAAGCGCTCCTGCGCGAGCTGCACCTGCTCACGCGAGAGGGGAACCTCAACGCGGACGCGCTGCGCAAGCTCAAGCAGGTCAACCACCTGGTGGGCCTCTTGCGGCCCGCCATGGAGGACGTGCGGACGCGCCACGCGAACCCGCTGGTGGTGGACGCGGGCAGCGGCAACGCGTACCTGGGCTTCGTCGTCTACGAGCTGTTCCTGAAGGAAGCGGCGGGCGGTGAGCTGCTGTCCATCGAAGGGCGCCCGGAGCTGACGGAGCGCGCGAAGGGCCGCGCCGAGCGGCTGCACTTCGACCGGATGCGCTTCCAGACGGCGCACATCGACGCGGCGGAGTACCCGGAGCGCATCCACGTGCTGATGGCCCTGCACGCGTGCGACACGGCCACGGACGACGCGCTGGTGGCGGCCATCAAGCACGGCGCGGACCACGTGGCGGTGGTGCCGTGCTGCCAGGCGGAGGTGGCCGCGCAGCTGAAGGAGAAGAAGGCGAAGCCGGCCGGCTCCATGTCGCTGCTCTTCCAGCACCCGTGGCACCGGCGCGAGTTCGGCTCTCACCTGACGAACGTCATCCGCGCGCTGACGCTGGAGGCGTACGGCTACCAGGTGACGGTGACGGAGCTGACCGGGTGGGAGCACTCGTTGAAGAACGAGCTCATCCTCGGGCGGCGGGTGCACGGGGACAACCGGCGCGCGCGCCTGCAGCTCCAGGCGCTGTTGGCGGAGACGGGCGTGCAGCCCCGGCTGACGCGGCTGCTGGGCATCAAGCCCGCGGGCGCGGCCGGTGGTGGCGCGGAGGCGGAGTCGGCGTTGGAGCCCGTGTCGGAAGCGGAGCCGGCTCCGGAGCCCACGCCGGACGCAGCGCCCGCGTCGCCGTCCGAATCCTGAACGCAAGCGGACCCCACCTGGACCGTAGGGTGGGGCAGGTGACCTCACGGGAGGGGGAGGCGTGCTCCCCCGCACCGGGAGGGACTGCCTCCCTGGCCGTGCGAGGCGGCCGGGCAGGCGTTACATGCCCTCCGTCCGTGCGATGCGCACGGGACGACATTCCAGAGGCCCGGGTTCCTTGAGGACGCGTCCGGGCGAATGTCGGAGGACGTGGGCACGTCAGGGGTCCCGGTCAGGATGACGTCGATGCCGGAGGTCGGGCTCGGCGGCAGGACCCAGGGCGGCGTTCGCGGTGTCTGAATGTCGGGGTACGGAGTCTCGTCCCGGGATGGGGCCGGCCGGTGGCCGTCAGGGCACCGGATGTGAGTGGGACGAGCCGTGAAGTCCCTCCGCCGCGACGCGGGGGAGGGTGTTGATGGGAAGGGGCATGGCCTTGGAGCTGGATGACTGGGGTGGGAGCGGGCCGCTCCTGCACTTCGCCTGCGCGAACGGTTTTCCTCCGGAGACGTACCGGAAGCTCTTCGCGCGGCTCGCGACCCGCTATCACGTGGTGTCGCTGCGCATGCGGCCGCTGGTGCCGGGCGAGGACCCGAAGACGCTCACGACCTGGAGGCAGCTGGGCGAGGACCTCGCGCGCGAGCTGAAGGCGCGGGGGCGCTCTGGCGTGCTGGGTGTGGGGCACAGCGTGGGCGGCACGAGCACGTTGATGGCCGCCGCCGCGAACCCGGGGTTGTTCCGCGCGGTGGTGGCGTTGGACCCCGTGCTCATCACCGGGTCCCGGCTGTGGGCGCTGCGCCTGATGAAGCTGCTGGGCCGCATGGACCGCACCGCCATCGTGCAGGGCGCGCTGCGGCGGAGGGACCGCTGGGCGACGCGCGAGGAGGCGGCCACCGCGTACCGCCAGCGCAGGCTGTTCAAGGACTGGGACGCGGACTGCTTCAGCGACTACATCACGCACGGGCTGGTGCCCACGGAGGCGGGCGACTTCCGCTTGCGCTTCCCGCGCGAGTGGGAGGCCCGCATCTTCGAGACCTTCCCCGCGGACCCATGGAGGCTCATCCGCGCCAACACGACGCCCACGCTGGTGCTGCGCGGCGAGCGCTCCGACACGCTATTGCCCGACGCGCTGGCGCGGGCGGAGCGGGAGATGAAGCGCACGCGGGTGGACACGCTGCCGCTCGCCTCGCACCTGTTCCCCATGGAGAAGCCCCGCGAGACGGCCGAGCGCGTGCTGACGTTCCTCGACCAGCTGCCTCCCGTGGACGTCACGACGCACTGATGCGTCAGCCGTAGGCCTCGCGCTTGATGCGCTTGTCCGGGATGCCCAGGTCGTGCAGGTGGCCCAGCACCGCCTCCATGAAGCGCGGCGTGGCGGGCGTGCGCGTCTCCAGCGCCTTGCGCCGGTCCCAGGGGGTGATGGCGGGCCCGCACACGTACACCAGGCAGGTGTCGGGCGCCGGAACCAGCTCGCGCAGGAGCGCCTCCGCGACGCGGCCCTTGCGCACCTGGGGGCCGTACTTCGCTTCATCCGTCTCGCGCGTGAGCGTGTGCACCACCCGCACGCGGTCCGGCGCCGCCTGCTCCATCGCGGCCAGCTCCTCGCGGTAGAGGATGTCCCCCCAGGTCTTGTTGGACGCGAGGAACGTGTGCCGCAGCTTCAGCCCGCGGTGCAGCGCGTCCTTCACGATGGCGAAGTTCGGCACCGCGCCGGAGCCCGCCACCACGTGCAGCACGTGGTCCGCTCGCTCCGTCACGTCGTCCGGCAGCACGTACGGCCCCATGAAGCCCGTCACCTTCAGCTTCGCCCCCACCAGCCGCCCGTGCACCAGCAGGGGCGACAGGAGCGGCGGGTAGCGCGTGACGCCGGGGATGAACTCCTCGTCCTTCACCGTGATGGCCACGTGCCGCTCGTGCGGCGCGGAGGCGAGCGAATAAGAGCGCGGCGGCTCCTTGCGCCCCTTCTGCTCCTGCAGGTACGCGCACTGCTGCGCGAGCGACCGGAACTGGTGCGGGTCGATGTTGATGAACTGGCCTGCCTTGTAGTCGAGCGGCCCCGCCCCCGAGTGCAGCTCCAGCGACAGCGTCGCCGTGTCGTGGGTCTCCATCCGGAGGTCGGTGACGGTGGCCTCGTACTCGACGGGGCGCTTCGCTCGGGAGGGCGTGGCTTCAGCGCTCATGCGCCTCCCCATAACACGCAGGGTGCGGGGCCGCGCGGGCGGGCTCGCGGGCGGCGCGTCTTGCGCACCGGGCCCGCGGGGCCGGCCTTTCGTTGGCTGGATGACGAAAGGGCGGGCGGGCGGTCCGGCGCTCCCGGAGGACCGCTGACCCGCCCCACCGGGCAGGACTACATCTTCTAGAAGGACGTCCAGCCATCGCTCCCCCTGTTGACCAGGGGCAATCCGGAAAGGACGTGGGCCGGCCCGTGCTTCGACTTCTCTTCGCCCTGATGTCGCTGCTCCCCTACGGCCTGCGCCGCCACGTCGTGCGCGGCCTGATGCATGGCGTGTGGGGCCGGCTGTCCCACGCGAAGGTGTACGGCCTGAAGGACCTGCCGGACGGCCCCTGCCTCTTCATCTGCAACCACCTGTCCAACGCGGACGGCTTCACGCTCTACCGGGCGCTGCGTCCCCGGCGCGTCGTCTTCCTGGCGGGCGTGAAGCTGCACGGCACCGTGATGACCCGGCTGGCGGCGGAGACGATGGACACCATCGACATCACGCCCAACTCGCCGGACATCGAAGCGCTGCGCCGCTGCGTGGAGTTGCTCAAGGGCGGCCAGTCCGTCCTCATCTTCCCGGAAGGGGGCCGCAGCCGCTCCGGAGGCCTGCTCGAGGCGAAGAAGGGCGTGGGGCTCATCGCCAAGCGCGCGGGCGTGCCCATCGTCCCGGTGGCGCTCACGGGCACGGAGAAGCTCATGCCCATCAACGACTCCGACATGGGCGGCGAGCGGCTCTTCCACGCGGATGTCACCGTGACCTTCGGGCCCGTGTTCCGCATGGCGGACCTGGAGCCGGAGGTGTCCGGCGCCTCCGACGCGCGCCAGGCGCTGGTGGACGCGATGATGCGCCGGGTGGCCGCGCTGCTGCCGCCGCAATACCAGGGCGTCTACGCCGGCGGCCCGGTGCCGGTGGCCCCCACGGCTCCGCCCTCCGCCGTGCCGCCCTCCGCGTAGCTCCGCGCAACGAAAACGGCCACGCGGGCGGGTGCCCACGCGGCCGTCTGTCTTCAGTCCGTCCCGGTTACTGGAGGAACGCCTTCTTGACCTCGGTGAGCAGCGGGTTGGTGCCCGTCGCGGGGTCGGTGCAGCCCTGGTTGATGGTCCAGATGATGGTGCCGCCGTAGCCGTTCGCCTTGGCGTACTGGCCCTTGGCCTGGATTGCCTCCGGACCGTCGTACGTAATCCAGCGCACCGTGCCGTCCTCCACCGGCGTGTTGAACGTGACGTAGTTGGCCTGCGCCGCCGCGTCCCACTGGAGCGTGCCCGTCTTGGAGAGCGCCAGGATCTTCTTGTACGTGAAGGAGTTGTCCCCGCCCACGTAGTCGGACCAGTCCGTGAAGGGCTGGCGCGGGCCGGTGATGTGCCGCCACGCGAGGCCGTAGAACGGGATGCCCATGCCCAGCTTCTCCTTGGGGATGCCCGCGGCCACCCAGGCCTTGAGGCTGGACTCCACGGACGTCGGGTGGGTGCCGGACTCGCCCTTGAGCGCGGACGTGAACCACGAATCCCAACCGCCCCAGACGCCAATCATCTCGTAGGACATGACGTTCACCTGGTCCAGATACTGGGCCAGCTGCGGGTACCACTTGAGCGACGCGTCCGTGGCGAAGTTGTTGTTCACCCAGCCGATGGGGAACGTCAGCAGCATGCCGGGCCGCACCTGACGCAGCCGCTGCACCAGCGCGAGCAGGTTCGGCTTGTCCGCCTCCTCCACCGGCTCCCAGTCGATGTCGAGCCCGTCGTAGCCGTGGTCGTCCATCGTCTTGAGCAGGTTCTGGACGAACTTCTCCCGGTTCGAGGAAGAGGCAGCGCCCACCCAGTTGGCGTGCTCGCCCGCGCCGCCCACCATGATGATGGCCTTGCGCCCCGCCGCGTGCGCGCGCGTGGAGAGCGTCTTCGCCATGGCGGAGCCGTTCGAGTTGTCGAAGATGGCGTCCACCGTGCCGTCCGTGTTCGGCGTCACGCGGCCCACCATGATGTGCGTGAGCGCGCTGAAGTCCACCTTCTCCGGCGGGTAGTCATCCGCGTTCCAGCCCGTGTAGTAGCCGGACACCCACTTGCTGGTGTTGCCCACCGGGCCCGTCACCACCACGTCCGCCGTGGCCTTCTTCGTCGTGTCCGCCTTGCTCGTGGCCACGACGTGGTAGGTGCCCGCCGTCTGGGGCGCGGTGTACGTGCCGCTGGTGGTGACGGTGCCGCCGGTGGCGCCTTCCTGCACGCTCCAGGTGACGGCCGTGTTGGTGTTGCCCGTCACCAGCGCGGTGAAGGTCTGCACGCCGCCTCGCGACAGCGTCACGCTGGCGGGGGTGACGCTGACGCTCACGCCCGTGGTGGAGGTCCGCTTGCCGGACACCGCCGCGGACTTCGCGCTCTCACCGACCGCGTTCAGCGCGGTGACGGCGTACCAGTACGTCGTGTTCACGGCCGCGCTGGTGTCCTTGTAGGACGCGGCGGTGAGCGCGGAGGAGGTGAGCCGCGTGTACGTGCCCGTCTGAGACGTGGCGCGATACACGTGGTAGCCGGAAGCGCCCGTCACCGTGCCCCAGGTGAGGGCCACGTCCGTGGCGGAGCCCGTGGCGGCCAGGGCCGTGGGCGCGGAAGGCGCGGTGGTGCCCGCCGCCAGGCGCACGTTGTCCAGGTACATCACGGGCAGCGAGCGGCCCGCGTTCTCCATCACCACCAGGCCATCCAACGTCGTATTCGCCGCGCCCAGCGTGGAGAGCGGCATGCGGCACAGCGTCCAGGCATTGGCCTTCAGCGTGCCGCCCGTACAGGTGGGGTTGAGCGCCACGGGCGACTTCGCCACGCCGCCCACGCTCGCGTAGAGCGCCAGCGCGGGGTTCGTCGTCGCGCCGGGGTTCACCTGCAACTCCACGAAGCCCTGGCCCGTGGTGGGCACGCCCGCGTGGTGGAAATACAGGCCCGTCCAGGGGCCGAACGTCGCGGAGATGGACCGGGTGCCCGCGTACACGGGCTTCGTCGCGCTGAGGCTGTGCGTCGCCCAGGACCAGTCCTGCCAGCCCGAGCCGAGCGCATCGTCGAACATCGTGGTCGCGCTCGCGAGCGCGTCCCCGGAAATCCCCAGCGAGTCGTCGTCGCCCGCGGTGGACGTGAAGTCCGGCGCGCCACCGCAGCCGGTGTGCATGGCGCCCAACGCCACGAGGAACCCAATGAGCTGCCTTCTCAAGTTCTCTCCTGCTGCCAGGTGAAAAGGGCGGGGCCGGGGGAACCGCATCCCCCTGCCCGCGGCGCGTGGCAGGGGTCCCCCGGTCGCCCTGTCGCCGCGCCTGGATTGGCGGGCGTGCAAGGGGGGACCTGGCGAATCGCAGGCGGAGAAACACCGCGATTCAGCGTCTGCGTTCAAGGCATGGGGTGGGGTGTTTCGGTACGTCGCCAGGACGCCAGGCTGCTGTGTCAGCGGCGCGGCGGGCGTCTGGCTTCAGAGAAAAACACGCCTGGTGACGGCTAAGACGAGCGGGCCCTTCCCACGCCTGGAGGCGCCACGGGGGCGCCTCCAGGGGAAAGCAAGCCACGCTGTGATGGATGCGGCTTCAATCCTTCACAGGCAACGGATCACGGCCTTCATTCCTGCCCAGCGACGTGAGGAAGCTCCACGCGCTCGTCTCCCCGCCCAGGTACGTCTGGAAATGGTTCTCCCCGGGGCGGTAGAGGTTCGTCTGCTTGAGCCGCTCGTGCAGCGCGGGCAGGTGGTAGTAGGGCACGGACGGGAAGAGGTGATGGGACAGGTGGTAGCTGGCGTTGAAGGGCGCGATGAAGGAGCGCTCGAACCAGGTGGCGGCCGCCACGTCCCGCGTCTCGTGCGTCTCATCCGGAGTGGCGGCGGTGAAGGGGTGCTCCACCACCGCGCGGATGCGGAACGCCATCATCATCAGCGTCAGCGACGGGATGGACCACAGCAGCAGGTAGTGGAGCCAACCGCCCGTGAGCGTGAGGAAGGTGATGAAGCCGGTCAGCCACAGCGCGTAGCGGAGGTGCTCCGCGCGGGACGGCGGCGGGCCACCCTTGCCCATCGCGCGGCCCGTATAGGACCAGGGAATCATGATGCGCACGTGGGACGGGGTGAAGAAGCCCACCATGTCCCCCAGCAGCACCAGCGCCATGCCCCAGCGCGTGCGCGGGAACATCCACGCATGGTCGCGCTGCGCCGTGCGCCAGTACGGGTCCTTCTCCGTGTTGACATAGCGGTGATGCTCCGCGTGCTCCTTGCGGTAGCCCTCCGTGGTGATGTTCATGGGGAACGCGCACAGCAGGTCCGCCAGCACGTCATTGACCTTGCGGTTCGTGAGCAGGTGGTGGTGCGAGGCTTCGTGCACCAGGCTCAACAGCGCGTGCTGCCGCGAGGAGATGACCACCGCGGCCAGCACCCACGCCCACCAGCGGTCCACCTGCACCACGAACGCCACCGACAGCGCGATGGTGAGCCATTGGCGCGTCACCGCCCACAGGCCGCGCGCGTTGGTCACCACCGACAGCTCCCTCACCGACGCCGTCAAGGCACGACGGTCAAACGCGCGGGAGGTGACCGCTTCCGAGTCATCCAGCGACAACGGTTCTGGAACGGCGAGCATCTGGGGACAGACCTCCTGCCGGGCGCGAGCGCTCTGGCGGAAGGCCGGGAGGTCGTTTCCTCCCCCGTCCAAGGCGACCCCCTGCCGCACACCCCGGTTCATGTGGGACTACACCGCCTTGGCGGAATAATCTCATAGCATAGGAATTGAGAAGTCCGAAAGACCCGCTAAGTCTTACAGCCCTGGCGGATGTGGCGGGTCCAATGGGTGCCTGGGTGGGACAGATGTTGAGTGGTGCCCAGACGGCTGCCCCCGGGGAGGCCTGGCGTCCGGGAAGACGGGGCCCCCCAGCCTTTTGACCGGTGCGATGGAGGGGATGTCCGTACACTGGACGGGAACCCCTTTCCGCGTTCGCGGCGGCCCCAGGAAAGGCGGGGAGGTTGCTGGACCTCCCCGTGAATGGATGCAGGCACCCTTCGACTTCCAGACGCTCTTCGAACTGTCGCCCAATCCCTACATGCTGCTGGACCGGGAGCTGCGGTACGTCACCGCGAACGCGGCCTACCTGCGGGTGACCGCCAGCCGGCTGGAGGACCTGGTCGGGCGCCCCGTCTTCGAGGCCTTCCCGCACGATCCGGATGACCCGGCCAATGCCAGCCTCCGGATGCTGCGCGACTCGTTCGCCCGCGTGCTGACGGACCGGGTGCTGGACACGCTTGCCCTCATTCCCTACCGGGTGCCCCGCCAGACGGACGATGGCGTGGTGGTGGAGGAGCGCTACTGGAGCGCCACGCACACGCCCCTGTTGGACGGCCGGGGCGAGGTGGCCTTCATCCTCCAGCACACGATGGACGTGACGGAGCTGCAGCAGCTCAAGCGGGCCGTGCGCGGCGCGGAGACGTCACTGGATGGGGGCGGGCCCCGGACGCAGTTGATGGGCGGGGTGCTCGCGCGCGCCCAGGCGGTGCAGGAGGCCAACCGGGTGCTGGACGACGAGCGCCGGCACCTGCGCCGCCTGTTCGAACAGGCCCCGGGCTTCATGTGTTCGCTGAAGGGGCCGGAGCACGTGTTCGAGCTGGCCAACCGCTCCTACCTCCAGCTCGTGGGGCACCGGGACCTGGTGGGCAAGACGGTGCGGGAGGCGCTGCCGGAGGTGGCCGGGCAGGGCTTCTTCGAGCTGCTGGACCGGGTGTTCACGACCGGCGAGCCCTTCGTCGGGCACAACATGGGGCTGCAGTTGCAGCGCGAGCCCGGGGGGCCGCTGGTGGAGGCCTTCCTGGACTTCGTCTACCAGCCCGTCATCGAGGCGGACGGGAGCGTCTCCGGCATCTTCGTCCAGGGCCACGACATGACGGCGCAGAAGCGGGCGGAGGACGAGCTGGCCCGCCACCGCGAGCACCTGGAGGAGCTGGTGCGCGAGCGCACGCGGGCGCTGGAGGAGAGCGAGGCGGAGCGTCGCCAGGCGGAGGCCGCGCTGCTCCAGGCGCAGAAGATGGAGGCGGTGGGCAAGCTCACCGGCGGCGTGGCGCATGACTTCAACAACCTGCTCCAGGTGGTGAGCGGGAACCTCCAGTTGCTCCAGCGCGACACGGCGGGTGACTCGCGCGCGCAGCGGCGCCTGGAGACGGCGCTGGGCGCGGTGGAGCGTGGGGCGCGGCTGGCGTCGCAGTTGCTCGCGTTCGCGCGCAGGCAGCCCCTGGCGCCCACGGCGCTCAGCCTGGGACGGCTGGTGCGCGACATGGACGACCTCTTGCGCCGCGCCCTGGGCGAGGACGTGGAGGTGGAGACGGTCATCGCGGGCGGGCTGTGGAACACGTCCGTGGACCGCAACCAACTGGAGAACGTCATCCTCAACCTGGCCATCAACGCGCGCGACGCCATGGACGGCCGGGGCAAGCTGACCATCGAGGCCGGCAACGCGATGCTGGATGACCACTACGCGATGATGCACCCGGAGGTGACGGCGGGGCAGTACGTGCTGCTCGCCATCTCCGACACGGGCGCCGGCATGACGCCGGAGGTGATGCAGCGCGCGTTCGAGCCGTTCTTCACCACCAAGCCGGAGGGGCGCGGCACGGGCCTGGGCCTGAGCATGGTGTACGGCTTCGTGAAGCAGTCCGGCGGCCACGTCAAAATCTACAGCGAGCTGGGCCACGGCACGTCCATCAAGATCTACCTGCCGCGCACCTTCCAGGCGGCGGCGCAGCCGGCGGAGACCAGTACGGGGCCGGTGGAGGGCGGCACGGAGACCATCCTCGTGGTGGAGGACGACGCGGCGGTGCGGGCCACGGTGGTGGAGGTGCTCACGGAGCTGGGCTACCGCGTGCTCAAGGCGCACGACGGCCAGAGCGCGCTCGCGGTCATCCAGAGCGGCCTGCCGGTGGACCTGCTCTTCACGGACGTGGTGATGCCGGGGCCGGTGCGCAGCCCGGAGCTGGCGCGGCTGGCGAAGGCGCACCTGCCGGACGTCGAGGTGCTCTTCACGTCCGGCTACACGGAGAACGCCATCGTGCACGGCGGCCGGTTGGATCCAGGCGTGAGCCTCTTGTCCAAGCCGTACCGGCGCGAGGACCTGGCGCGAAAGATTCGCGTGCTCCTGCGTGGACGTGAGCAGCGGCTGGCGGCGAAGCCATACCGCGCGCCCACGCCCACGCCCGTGGAGGCGAAGGCGAACGGCGCGCTGCGCATCCTCCTGGTGGAGGACGACGCGGACATCCGCGAGTCCGCGTCCGAGTTGATGACGGACCTGGGGCACACCGTGCTCGCGGTGGAGAGCGCGGAGGCGGCGAGCGAGGCGCTGGCGAAGGATGCCTTCGACCTGCTCTTCACGGACGTGACGCTGCCGGGCAAGTCCGGCGTGGTGCTGGCGCGCGAGGCCGTGCGGCTGTATCCAGCCCTGCGAATCATCATTGCCTCTGGAGACTCGCGCGCGGTGTCGGCGGAGGACGGCCAGGTGCTGGAGCGTGTGGTGCTGCTGCCCAAGCCGTATGACTTGAATCAGATGGAGCGCGCGTTGGAGCAGGCCGCGATGGACGCGGGTTCCTCCGCACGGACGCGGTCGGCGTGACGGACGCTCAGGCCCGGACGGGCGAGTCCATCTACGTGTCCACGCTGCCGGGCCTGGAGCCCGCGCTGGAGTCGGAGGCGCGCGAACTGGGGCTGTCCTTCCGGCGCGCGGAGGGCGGCATCGAGTGCGAGGGCCCGGCCGGCCTGCACCAGACGGCGAACCTGCGCGTGCGCACCGCGAGCCGCGTGCTCCTGCGCCTGGGCACCTTCACGGCGCCCACCGCGGACGCGCTGGTGCATGGGCTGCGAGCGCTGCCCATGGCGGGCGTCTGGGACGGCAAGGTGCCACTGCGGCTGTCCGTGACCCTGCACCGCTCCGTGGCCCCGGGGCCCGCCGTGGTGCTGGAGTCCGCGGCCGTGGCCTGGGACCCGTGCGAGGTGACGGTCGCGGGACACCTGGACGAGGAGGGTGGGGGGCCGGAGCTCACGCTGCTGGTGCGCGGGGAAGGAGAGCGCTGGACGGTGAGCGTGGACACGTCCGGAGCGCCCCTCTACCAGCGCGGCTACCGGCAGGAGGTGGGGCGCGCGCCCCTGCGCGAGACGCTGGCCGTGGGCATCCTCCGGCTCGCGGGTTACGCGGGGGACGTGCCCCTGGTGGATCCGATGTGCGGCTCGGGCACGTTCCTGGTGGAGGGCGCGTGGATGTCCCAGCGCCGCGCGCCGGGTCTGCTGCGCACGTTCGCGTTCCAGTCCTTCCCGTCCTTCGACAAGGCGGCCTGGGCACACCGCCGCGCGGAAGCGGAAGCGGAGGGGCTGGCGGAGCCTCGCGCGCCCATGCGCGGATACGACCTCAACGCGGGTGCGCTGGGCACGGCGCGGCGCAATGCAAGACGCGCGGGCGTGACGCTGACGCTGGAGCGGCATGACCTGCGCACGCTGAAGGCCCCGCCGGACGCCCCCGGGCTCGTGGTGGCCAACCCGCCCTATGGCAAGCGCGTGGGCGAAACGGAGGACCTGCCGGACCTCTACCGCGCGTTGGGCGCGACGTTGAACGGCGCGTTCCGCGACTGGCGCAAGGCGCTCATCGTCCCCGAGGATCCGAAGCTGGTGGCGGCGCTGGGACTGAAGGGCGCGAGGCAGCTCCAGGTGAAGAACGGCGGCCTGCGCTGTCTGCTGGTGCTGGCGGGCGGCTGAGCTAGAGCGGCAGCACCAGCTCGAAGCGCGCGCCGCCTTCGGGACGCGCGCCCGCGCGCACCTTGCCTCCGTGCGCGAGCACCACGCGGCGCACGATGGCCAGGCCCAGGCCTCGGCCGTTGGCGCGGGTGAGGAAGAAGGGCTCGAAGACGCGCTGCGGATCCAACCCGGCGATGCCCGGGCCCTCGTCCTCCACGCTCAGCAAGACACCGTCCGGCACGCGGCGCACCTCCACGCGCACCGTGCCTCCGCGCGGCGAGGCCTGGATGGCGTTGCGCATCAGGTGCGTGACGGCCAGCTGCAACAGCGTCTCGTCACCGGACAGGTCCGGCACGTCCGGCGCCTCGTCGAACGCCACGCGCGGCTTGGGCAGCTCCTCCCGGCCGTGGAGCAGCTGCGCGAGCGCGCGGTGCACCAGCTCGCCCAGCGAGACGGGGCGCGGCCGGGGCTCCAGCGGGCGCACCGCGTCCAGCAGGTCGCGCACGATGTCCTCCAGCCGGATGGCCTCCTCCTCCAGCATCTCCACGGCGGAGGCGCCCGCGGGCCCCAGGCGGGGTTCACGCTTCAGCACCGCCACCGTGTTGAGGATGGCGCCCAGGGGGTTGCGCACTTCATGGGCCACGACGCCCGCCGCCTCGCCCAGCACCGTCAGCCGCTCGCTGGCGATGAGCTCGTTCTGCAGGCGGGACACCTCCGCGAGCCGTGCCTCCGCCGCGCGGTGATGCCGCACGTTCTCCAGCGCGCCGCCAATGAGCTGCGCGAACAACTCCAGCGCCCCCGCGTTCGCGGGCGTCAGCGTGGTGGACTGCACCGCCAGCACGCCGAAGGGCTCGTCCCCCACGAAGATGGGCGCGTCCAGCGCGCGTGAGCCCGGCGGATAGATGCGCTGGATGTTGTCCGCCACCTCTGGCGAGTGCAGCCGCCGAGCCATGGCGAAGGCATCCGGGTGGAACGCCGCCCGGCGGCTCGTGAGCACCTCCGCCAGGTGCGGCAGCCCCGAGCGGTGGAAGCGCACCGTGTGCACGTCCTGACCGTACAGCCGCGACGCCGCCGCCAGGCTCTCCGACTCCTGGCGCATGGGCCCGTGGCGCAGGAAGTCCCCCTCCAGCAGCATCACGGAGACGTAGAAGCCCTGCCGGTGAAGGGCCTCCACCGCCAGCTCCAACACCGCGCCCTCGTCGCGGCAGCGCAGGAGCTCCGCCGCGGTGGATACCAGCATGGTGGACAGCGTGCGCACCGCGTCCCCGCCCTCCGCGTCCAGGAGCAGCACCAACTGCTCCTCCGGCACGCGGCCCGGCGCGGTGACGGGGGAGAGCAGGTGCTGGCGTCCATCCGCGCCGCGCACGCGCACGAACGCGGGCCGCACCGGAGTGGGCTGCTCGCCGCGCATCAGCGCTTCGCACAGGGGCTCCACCCAGGCGCGCTCCTCCGGTCCGAAGCGCGCGGAGAGCTCCAGCAGTGACGGCAGCTCATCCTCGCTCAGGCCCAGCAGCGTCCGCAGCGCGGTGTTGGCGAACACCAGCCGGTCCCCGCGAATCACGAACAACGGCACCGGCAGCGCGGGCAGCAGGCCATCCAGCGAGCCGGGCGGGCCGGAGACGCTCATCGCCGCCCCTGCGTTCCAGGGGAACGGGAGCCCGGAGGCAATCGCCGCGCGGGTGTGCCGTAGGAAGGGATGAAGGCGTTGAGCACTGGAGGAGACACCATGAACTTCGCGAACGAGTTGGACCGCCGGGACCTGGAATTGAAGTCCGTCATGGCCGTGTGGGTCGCCTTCGTGGCGATGAGCGCGGTCTTCCTGGGCCAGCTGTTCTAATCCCGAGAGGAGTCACCCGCCCGGGAACCTGTCAGGGCTTCTTGGGGCGGCGGACGTACTGCTGGATGAAGTCCCGTTCCTCCGCGCGCAGCGAGCTCAGGCGCAACCCGTAGCCCTTGGGGTTCTTGCCGTCGTCCAGGGAGTTCTCCCAGATGACGGAGCTGCGCAGGGTCATCACCCGCTCCGGATCATCGAAGCGCAAGGTGAGCTCCACCTGCGTCCCCAGCCGCAGCGGCCGGTCCGTGCCGATGAACAGGCCGCCCGACGACAGGTTGATGATGCGGTGGTCGGTGAAGATGCCCATGTTCTTCATCGACACCTTCACGTCCGCGTGGAGCCGGTCGTCCGACCGGCGCTCCAGGCCCACGAACTCGGCGCTCGAATACGAGGGCGCGGGGGCGGCCATGGGGCGCCGGATGGGCGCGGGCGGAGGCGGTGCGGGAGCCGGCGCGGGCGGAGGCGGCGTCACCGGACGCGTCGTGGGCGTCATCACCGGCGGAGGCCGGGGCGGCGCGGGCGGGACCACCGGACGCGTCATGCTGCCCGGCACGGGCGTCGGCGGAATCGCGGCGGCCTGAGGACGCGTGAAGGAACCCGGCACGGGCGTTGGCGGAATCGCGGCGGCCTGAGAACGCGTCAGCGAACCCGGCACAGGCGTCGGCGGAATCTCCGCGGCCGGCGGACGCGTGAGGGAACCCGGAACAGGCGTCGGCGGAATCGCGGCGGCCTGAGGACGCGAGGCCTGGGGCGTCATCACCGGAGGCGGACGCGCGGGCACCGCGGATCCACTCATCGGCAGCGGCGCGGAGGGAAGCGCGCCGCCCATGTCCAGCCGGGGCGGCGGGGGCGCGGGGGGCTGCATCGCGCCCTGGAGGAAGAGCGTCTCCGCCTCGCGGATCCGCCGCGAGAGGAAGTCGAAGATTTCAACGGAGACCTTGCGCAGCTCCGGGTGCAGATCCGGCGACAGGTGCTCCGGTGAGAAGCGCTTCGCCATGCGGAAGAAGGCGAGCCGGAACTCATCGAGCGACGCCTGTGGCTTGAGCCCGAACACCTCGTGCGGCGGCAGGTGCAGCAGTCCGCGCAGTTGGTTGCGAAGGCGCTCGGCCTGCTGGTTTTCGACGGAGGGCGTGGGCGCCGCGGTGGTGAACAGGTCGCGCACCTCCGGGAGTTCCTGGAGCGCGATCCAGTTCGTGCCGTCGCGCGACGCGCGCACGGCTGTCTTCAGGCGACCGGAGGCGATGAGGTCGCGGAAGGCCTGCAGCTGCAGGGGGCCCAGCACTCGGCCGAGCGAATCTCCCACCCAGTAACCGACAACGGATGACGACACGGGGACCTCAGCGGAATCAGGACGCGAGCGCCTGGCGTACGGCGGCGGCGATCTCCAGGGGATGGAAGGGCTTGCCCACGAAGCCCATCGCCCCCGCGGCGATGGCCTGCTCCACCACGGGCTCCGCGTCCATGCTGCTGATGACCAGCACGCGCGTATCCGGTGAAACAGTCTTGATGGCGCCCAGCACCTCCAGCCCGCTCTTCTTCGGCATGAAGAGGTCCAGGAACATCACCGCCGGCTGCTCCTTCTCCGCCAGCGCCAGCCCTTCCTCCCCGTCCGCGGCCTCCAGCAGCCGCAGGTCGATCCCCGTGTCCGCGATGACGTCCTTGAGGATGCGACGCACGAAGCTGTCGTCATCCACCAACAGCAGGGTAGGTAGTCCGGGCATGGGCGGAGGATACATAAGACGCGCGACGTTTGGGCGCGCGCATCCCACGTGCCTGCTCGGCTTTTGGGTTAAGGGGTGGGCATGTCCACCCATCCCGCGCTGTCCCATTTCGAGGCCCACAAGGCCGCGTACCTGGAGGACCTCAAGGCCCTCGTACGCATACCCAGTGTGTCCTTTCCCGGGTTCGACGCCGCCATTGTGCGAAAGAGCGCGGAGGCCACCGCGGCCCTGTTGAAGGACCGTGGGTTTGAAAACGTTCAACTGCTCGAAATCGAGGGCGCGCACCCGTATGTCTATGGCGAGGTGCTCAAGGCGCCGGGCCGGCCCACGCTCCTCCTCTACGCGCACCACGACGTGCAGCCCGCGGGAGATGAAGCGGCCTGGAAGAGCCCGCCCTTCGAGCCCGAGGAGCGCGACGGCCGCCTGTACGGACGCGGCGCGGCGGACGACAAGGCAGGCATCGTCGTGCACACCTCCGCCGTGGACGCGTGGCTCAAGAGCACCGGCCAACTCCCACTCAACGTGAAGGTCATCATCGAGGGCGAGGAGGAGGCGGGCAGTGACCACCTGGGTGCATTTCTCCAGAAGCACGCGAAGCTGGTGGCGGCGGACGCCATCGTGTTGACGGACACGACGAACTTCGACACGGGGCTGCCGTCCATCACCACGGCGCTGCGTGGGCTGGTGACGGTGGACGTGGAGGTGCGGGGGCTGCAGCAGGCGGTGCACTCCGGCATGTGGGGCGGGCCCATTCCGGATCCCGCGATGGCGCTGTGCCGGATGCTGGCGTCGCTGACGCACGCGGATGGCACCATCGCGATTGAAGGTGTGATGGAGCAGGTGAAGCCGCTGACGGACGCGGAGCGCCAGAGCATCCAGGCGCTGCCCGGTGACGACGCGACCTTCCGCGAGCAGGTGGGCATGCGCGAGGGCGTGCAGCTGCTGGGCGGTGGGCGGCACCCCTGGGAGACGAACTGGCGCCAGCCGAGCCTGGCCATCAACGCCATCCAGGCCAGCAGCCGCAAGGACGCGCGCAACATCGTGGTGGAGTCCGCGTGGGCGCGCGTGGGCATCCGCGTGGTGCCGGACATGAATCCGGAGGACGTGCAGCGCCGGCTGGTGGCGCACCTGAAGAAGGTGTGCCCGTGGGGCCTGGAGCTGGAGATCCGCGAGGACCAGGCATCCGGCTGGTGGTACACGGATTCGTCGCATCCCGCGTTCCAGGCGGCGTTCCGCGCGCTGGAGAAGGGCTACGCGAAGAAGCCGGTCACCATCGGGTGCGGTGGCTCGATTCCGTTCGTGGAGCCGTTCGCGAAGGAGCTGGGCGGCGTGCCCGCGCTGCTCATCGGCGTGGAGGATCCGTACACGTACGCCCACTCGGAGAACGAGAGCTTGCACCTGGGCGACTGGGAGAAGGCCATCCGCTCCGCCATCCATCTCTATGAGGAGCTGGCGAAGTCGCTGACCCCTCGCGGCTGAGCGAGGAATGGGGTGGAGTGCGCGCTCCATGCGCTCGCCCCGTCCCGTCTGGAGTGTCCTCGCCGTCCTGAGCTGTGTCCTGTCCTCCACGGGGGCCCTGGGAGCGGAAGCGCCTTGGGCCGTCGTGCTGGGGCAGGACGCGAATGCGCCTGCGCTGTCCAAGAAGCTGGCCGAGCTGAAGAAGGACCGTGCGCTGGCGTGGGCGAAGCCGGCGAAGGGCTTCCCCAAGGTGATGGCCGCCAAGGCGCTTCCGGGGTTCGAGGAAGGACAGCAGTTCGCGGTGCTGGGCGTGTGCGGCACGAAGGAGGACGCGGACCGCGCGATGGCCCTGGTGCGGCCCTGGGCGCAGGACACGTCCGTGCGGCAGCTGACCGGCACCGCCGCGCTGTCGTGCCCCACGCCCAACGCGCTGAAGTCTCCGCTCAAGACGGACGCGAAGGCGGCTGCCTCGCATCCGTTCCCGAACGCGCCGGGCCTGGTGCTCACCGAGCACCGGTTGAACCCGCGCACGGTGATGGAGTGCCAGTCCTCGGACCTGCTGCTGCGCGTGGCTCAGGGGCCGGCCGTGCTGGCGGAGGTCCTGATGAAGGGTCAGTGCGTGGGGCCGTGCACGCCGGAGGATCAAGCCCAGGCGAAGGAGCGCGTCATGGCGCTTCAGGCCCAGGCGAAGCAGGGCAGCACGACGGCGGAGCTGCTCCTCAAGGACAGTGCCACGAGCTGCATGGCCCGGGATGCACGCGTCCAGAAGGTGGTCACCGACCTGGGGATGCCCATGGCGGTGGTGGCCGTCGGCTCGCCCATCGTGAGCCTGAAGAAGCCGGACGGCGTCCTGATGGCGCCAGGCTGCGGGAAGCTGGTGGAGTCGCCCTCCCTGACGGAGCCCGGGGCGGACGACCTGTCGCTGGTGGAGCTCATGGCGGATCAGCCGGGGCCGGAGGCGTGGAAGCGCTTCAACGTCTCCACGGCGGGCCAGCACGTGGCCCATCTCGTGTGGAACCCCCGCAAGTGCGAGTGGCAATCGGACGACCCGGAGCCCGAAGGCCAGGACATGTGACGTCCTGGCCCGTGCCCGCGGCCCGTTACAGGCCGCGGAAGCGGTCCGTGGCTTCGATGAGCGCGGAGGTGTTGCCGGGCTCGTTGGCGGAGTGGCCCGCGTCCGGCACGATGACGAATTGGGCCTCCGGCCACGCGCGGTGCAGGGCCCACGCGCTCTCCGGCGGGCACACGACGTCGTAGCGGCCCTGCACGATGACGGTGGGGATGTGGCGGATGCGGTGCACGTCGTCCAACAGCTGGGTGTCCGTGCGCAGGAAGCCCTTGTTCACGAAGTAGTGGCACTCGATGCGCGCGAAGGCGATGGCGAAGTCGTCGCCCGCGTTGCGCGCGATGAGCTCCGCGTTGGGGTACAGGCAGCTGGTGCGGCCCTCCCATACGCTCCACGCCTTCGCGGCCTCCTGCTGTGAATGCTTGTCGTCACCCATCAGCCGCTTCGCGTAGGCCTGGAGCAGGTCGCCGCGCTCGTCCTCGGGGATGGGCGCGATGAAGTGCTCCCACGCGTCCGGGAACATCGCGCTCGCGCCGCGCTGGTAGAACCAGTCGATCTCCTGCTTGCGCAGCAGGAAGATGCCGCGCAGCACCAGCTCCGTGACTCGCTCCGGGTGGGCCTCCGCGTACGCGAGCGACAGGGTGCTGCCCCACGAGCCGCCGAAGAGCATCCAGCGCTCCAGGTCCAGGTGCTCGCGCAGCCGCTCCATGTCCGCCACCAGGTCCCAGGTGGTGTTCTCCATCAGGCTGGCGTGCGGCGTGCTGCGGCCACAGCCTCGCTGATCAAAGAGGATGATGCGGTACACGCTGGGGTCGAAGAAGCGGCGCTGCTTCGGGTCGGTGCCGCCGCCCGGGCCGCCGTGCACGAACACCACGGGCTTGCCCTTCGGGTTGCCGCTCTCCTCGAAGTGCACCGTGTGGCCACCGGTGACCTTCAACTGGCCGGTGCGGTAGGGCTCGATGGAGGGATAGAGCGTTCGCAGCGGCGTGGGTGCGGGCACGGGGTTCCTTCCTTGGGAATGGGGTGCGGCGCAACCTAACAACAGACGGCGCCCACGGGGCGAGCCGTTCAGAGATACCACGTCAGCCCGAGAACGAGTCGCCACGGTCCTCCTTCGACGGTGGTGCCGCGCTGATGCGGGCCGCCATCGCGCTCCTGGAAAATTTCACGCCGGAGCGGCCAGGCATTGTCGTCGCGTGGGCCGCGCCGGAGGCGAGGAGGACGAGCAGCGTGAATCGACTGCGGGGCACGGGGGCCTCCGGGGGAAGGACTGCATCCCTCTACGGAGTGGCCGCCGTGCCCTGGTCGTCTCCGCTCAGGGTTTCGGAGGTTCCGGGGGCTTGGGCGCGGGAGGCACGCCGCGTCCGGCCTGGGCCACCATGCGCACCTCGGCGTTCTCCCCGAGCGCGAAGCCGTCGCCCTTCGTCTCCAGGTCCGTCGCCTCGATGACGTCTCCGCGCTGGAGGTGGAAGAACTTCTCGTTCTTCTCCGAGCGGTGGCGCTCCTGCATCGCCAGCCCCACGCGCCCCTCCGGCCCGCAGCCGATGTAGCGCTGGCGGCCCTTGCCCTCCAACGACTCGCTGACGATGCGGAACAGCCGGCCCGGCGGCGGCTCCGGCCACGGCTCGCCCTTGGGCGCCAGCAGCAGGTAGCTCATCTTGAGCGATTCCTTGTGGAAGCCCGCCACGCGCGCCAGCTCCTCCACCACGCGAGGCATGGGCCACGCGCGCTCGGCGTGGCACCAGTCCGTCTCCTTCACCAGCGCGGGGCACGCGCCGCGATACATGCACGGCGCGCGGATGGCGTAGCCGCGCTCCACCATCAGGTCTCGCACCTTGAGCAGGTTGCGGCTCGTCTCGCGCAGCGCGGGCTCCATCACCAGCAGGCTGCCGCCCTTCTTCACCTTCGCGAGCACCGACTCCAGCAGCGCCGCGCGCGGCTTCAGCGCTTCATCCGTCGCGCCGTACAGCTCGTTCACGACGTGTCCCATCGTGATGAGGTCGTACTGGCCATCCGGCAGCGTGGCGTTCTTCTTCATCGGATCCCACTCGCGCGTGGCCATGGCCTCGCCGGCCTCCGTGGCCAGCTCGCGCGCCAGGTTCAGCGCGGGCTTGCTGCGGTCCGCGGCCGTCACTTCACTGGCGCCCGCATCCATGGCCGCGAAGGCCACCGGGCCCGGGCCGCTGCCCAGGTCCAGCACCTGCCGGGGGCGGTTCGGCAGCTCGCCCAGCACCTGGCGCGCCTGGGCGTAGGACACCGGCCAGTAGAAGAGCAGGTAGGCGCCCAAGAGGCGAGGGTCGTCCATGTACCGGGCGCCGGCCAGCTGGCGCTCGCGGGTGAGGCCGTGCGACAGCTGCTTCACGCCCGCGCCCACCTCCTTGACCTCCTGCGGCGTGAGGCGTCCCTCCGGCCCGTCCTCTCGACCCCGGGACGCGCGCCACACGGAGATGAGCCGGGGCAGCCATCGCTCCAGGTCCTTGCTGTATGCGTTGCTCATCGTTGCCTTCACATCAGGGGTCGCCACCCGGAGGCGACCGCGTTAAACCCATCCCGCCATGATTTCCGTCCGAGGACTGCGCAAGCACTATCAGGTCCACAAGCGCCCGCCTGGCCTGAAGGCGGCCCTGCGCTCGCTCGTCCACCGCAGCTACACGACCGTCAAGGCCGTGGACGGTATCTCCTTCGACATCAAGCCCGGGGAGCGCGTGGGCTTCCTGGGCCCCAACGGCGCCGGCAAGACGACGACGCTCAAGGTGCTCGCCGGCCTGCTCCACCCGTCCGAGGGTGAAGTCACCGTGGATGGCCACGTGCCCCGGCTGCGCGAAGAGGCGTTCCTCAAGAAGATCATGCTGGTGATGGGGCAGAAGCAGCAGCTCCTGTGGGATTTGCCGCCGTCGGAGACGTTCGAACTCAACCGCGCCATCTACGACGTGCCCCGCCTCCAGTACAAGCAGACGCTGGATGAGCTGGTGTCGCTGCTGGAGCTGGGGGACCTCATCGGCAAGCCCACGCGGCAGCTCAGCCTGGGGGAGCGGATGAAGTGCGAGCTGGCCGCGGCCCTCATCCACCGCCCCCGGGTGCTCTTCCTGGACGAGCCCACCATCGGCCTGGACGTGTCCATGCAAGTGACGATGCGCGCGTTCATCAAGGCCTACAACGAGCAGACGGGCGCCACGCTCATCCTGACCAGCCACTACATGGACGACGTGGCGGCGCTCTGCCCGCGCGTCATCGTCATCGACAAGGGGCAGCTGTCCTACGACGGCAGCCTGGACGCGCTGGTGCAGCGCGTGCGCCCGGAGAAGCGCGTGGTGCTGCGGCTGGGCCAGCCGGTGGACGCAAGCCTGCTGGCGCCGCTGGGCAAGGTGGTGTCGCACGAGCCGGGCTCGGCGGTGCTCCAGGTCCAGCAGGACGCGGTGAACGCCACGGTGGGCCGCGCGCTGTCCACGCTGCCGGTGACGGACCTGACGGTGGAGAACGCGCCCCTGGAAGAGGTGATGAGCGAGCTGTTCCAGGAGGGCAAGGCGCGCCGGGCGGAGGCCGCCCGGGAGGCGGTGACGGCGTGAGCCTGCGCACGGCCCTCAAGGCGCTGCCCACGATGCTGCGCATCGGCTTCTCCGAGGCGGTGGCCTACCGCGCGGAGATGATCATCTGGGTGCTGGCCACCACCATGCCGCTCATCATGCTGGCGCTGTGGTCGGCGGTGGCGCGCGGCGGGCCGGTGGGCCGCTTCGGGCAGGCGGAGTTCACGGGCTACTTCCTCGCGGCCTTCTGCGTGCGGCAGCTCACCAGCTCCTGGGTGGCGTGGCTGCTCAGCTACGAGGTGAAGCAGGGCACGCTGGCGATGCGGCTCCTGCGGCCCATCTCCCCGCTGCTGTCGTACGCGACGGAGGTGCTGGCGGGCATTCCGCTGCGCGTCGCCATCGTCCTGCCCGTGCTGGGCATCAGCGTGTGGGTGGCGGGCGCCGAGCGCGCCGTGCCCACGTCGCTGGGGGGCTGGGGGCTGTTCGCGCTGGGCATCGTGGGCGCGTGGCTGATCACGTTCTATCTGAACGTGCTGCTGGGCACGCTGAGCCTGTTCCTGGAGAGCAGCCAGAAGCTGATGGAAGTCTACATGGTGCTGTTCTTCGTCTGCTCCGGGTACATGTTCCCGGTGGAGTTCTTCCCGCCCGGCGTGCGCACCGTCATGGAGTGGCTGCCGTTCCGCTACCAGATGGGGCTGCCGGTGGAGCTGATGACGGGGGCGCATTCGGCGAAGGACGCGTGGGCGCTGCTCGGGGCGCAGTGGACGTGGGTGCTGGGCCTGGGCGTGGTGTCCATGGCTGTCTGGCGGCGGGGCCTGGCGCGCTTCGCGGCGTTCGGAGGGTAGGGCGGTGGTGAACGCGAAGCGCTACCTGCGCTTGTTGGGTGTGCAGCTGAAGGCCTCCGGGCTGCTGGCGTTGCAGTACCGCGCGGACTTCCTGGCGGAGGGGCTGACTTCACTCGCGTGGACGTTCACCGCGCTGGCGCCGCTGTTCGTCGTCTTCGGCGCGCGGCCCAACATCGAGGGGTGGACGTTCCAGGAGTCGCTGCTGGTGGTGGGCTGGTTCACGTTGCTCCAGGGGGTGCTGGAGGGCGCCATCAGCCCCAGCCTCACGGGCATGGTGGAGCACATCCGCAAGGGCACGCTGGACTTCGTGCTGCTCAAGCCCGCGGACGCGCAGTTCCTGGTGTCCACGCAGCGCTTCCTGCCGTGGCGCGCGGTGAACGTGCTGTCTGGCGTGGGGCTGTTCGTCTACGCGTTCGTGTCGCTGGGGCGCTGGCCTTCGCTGCCGGGCGTGTTCGCGTCGCTGGTGTTGCTCGGGACGAGCATGCTCATCCTCTACTCGATGTGGATCCTCGTGGTGAGCGCGGCCTTCTTCGTGGTGAAGGTGGACAACCTCACGTACCTGTTCACGTCCATCTTCGACGCGGCCCGCTGGCCGTCCTCGGTGTTCCGGGGCTCGCTGGCGTGGGTGTTCACCTTCATCATCCCGCTGGCGCTGATGACCACCTTCCCCGCGCTCGCGCTGCTGGGCCGGCTGCCGTGGACGTGGCTCGTGGGGGCGGTGGTGGGCTCGGTGGCGTTCGCGGCGATGGCGCGTTGGGTGTGGCTGATGTCCATCCGCCACTACACGTCCGCGAGCAGCTGACGCCTCAGGGCCGCGGTTCTGCTCTCACCGGAATGTCTGGCTGATAGGAATTCCGCTGTGGTGTCTTGCCTTCGTCTGGGTTAAGGGGCCGCCCCCCATGCGGTGAAAGCCGCATCCCCCATGAAGTGAAGGAAGTTCCCCTCGATGACCCGTATCCGTTTTCACGGCCTGCTGGCCGCGCTCGCGCTTGCGTGCGCGACAGCCTGTGCCCCCGAAGCTCCGTCTTTCATTGACGTCCCCTCCACCTCCACCTCGCGCCTGGACGCGTCCTCGTGGGGCAGCGCCGGCACCATGGCCTCCGTGCGCGTGGATGCCTCGGCCACCCTGCTGCGCAATGGCTATGTGCTCGTCGCGGGCGGAGGCACGTCCGCCGCGGAGCTGTATGATCCGCGCACCAGCCGCTGGTTCTCGCTGGGCGCCATGGCCACGAGCCGCCAGCGCCACACCGCCACGCTGCTGGCCTCCGGCAAGGTGCTGGTCGTGGGTGGAGGCACCTCCGTGCTGGCCTCGGCCGGCGCGGAGCTCTTCGACCCGGACACCAACAGCTGGTCCGCCGCGACGGGACTGGACCTGCCCCGCTCCCAGCACACCGCGACGCTGCTCCCGGATGGCCGGGTGCTGGTGGCGGGCGGCGACAGTGGCTTTGGCAACGCGCTGTCCAGCGTGATGCTCTACTCCCCCGCGACCCATTCCTGGTCCGTCACCGGCCAGATGAGCGCGGCCCGGCTGGGCCATGCGGCGACGCTGCTGCCGGATGGGCAGGTGCTGGTGACGGGCGGCCGGGACAGCGCCAACGGGAACGTGCTCGCGACGGCGGAGCGCTATGACCCCGCGACGGGCGCGTGGACGGCGGCGGGCTCCATGGTCACGCAGCGCACGGGGCACACGGCGACGCTGCTGCTCTCCGGGCAGGTGCTGGTGGCGGGCGGCTTCGCGGGCAGCCTCGCCACGAACACCTCCGAGTTGTTCGACCTTGGTACCGGCAGCTGGACGTCGCAGGGCACGCTGCCGTCCCAGTCCGTCTTCCACACCGCGACGCTGCTCACCTCCGGGCAGGTGCTGGTGACGGGAGGCTCCACGGGCGGCCAGCCCTACCTGGACAGCGCCGCGCTCTACACTCCGGCCACCGGCCTCTGGACGGCGACGGCGACGATGGCATCGCGCCGCATCAGCCACGCCGCCGCGCTGCTCCCGACGGGAGAGGTCCTCGTGCTGGGCGGCGTGCCCCAGGCGGGTTCGCGCAGTGCGTCCGCGGAGCGCTACCGCCCGGCCGTCCTGCCGTGGAGCGCGGCCGCGAGCCTCGGCTCCGCGCGCTCGCAGCTCAGCGCCACCCGGCTGAACACGGGCGAAGTGCTGGTGGCGGGCGGGGCGTCCTCGTCGGGCGCCGCGCTCGTGAGCGCCGTGCTGTACGACGAGGCGGCGGACCGCTGGCAGGACACCGGCTCGCTGCGCACCGCGCGCTTCCTGCACTCCGCCACGCCCTTGAATGACGGCCGGGTGCTGGTGAGCGGCGGGCAGCGGGACGCCTCCACCTGGCTGTCCGCAACGGAGGTGTACGCGCCCACCACGGGGACCTGGGCGCTGGTGGGAGACCTGGGGACGGGACGGGCCCGTCACACCGCGACGCTGCTCCCGGGCTCTGGCCAGGTGCTGGTGACGGGCGGCGCGTCGGGCTCGAGCACGTCCTCCACGCTCGCCAGCGCGGAGCTGTTCAATCCGGCCACGGGCACCTGGAGCGCCACGAGCGCCATGGGACACGCGCGCACGTACCACACGGCCGTGCCGCTGCCTTCGGGCGAGGTGCTGGTGATGGGCGGCAGCTCCACCGGGGCGGACGCCATCACCGCGAGCGCGGAGCTGTTCAATCCGGCCACGGGCACGTGGCGGCCCACGGCGTCCATGGCGGTGGCACGCTACGGCCACATCGCGGTGCCGCTGGGCAATGGCAGCCAGGTGCTGGTGGCGGGCGGATGGGGCGTGGATGGGCCGCTGCGCTCGGCGGAGCTGTACGACGTCGCGCAAGGCACCTGGAAGACCGTGGCGTCCATGAACATGCCGCGCTACCTGCCGCACGCCACGGCGCTGACCACGGGCCGCGTGCTGGTGGTGACGGGGGAGGGCGGCTCGGGGCTGGGCGTGCTCGACTCCGCGGAGGTGTATGACGTCGCGATGAACGCGTGGACGCCCGCGGGCATCCAGTCCACGCGCAACACGCACCATGGCCTGGCCTTGATGCCCTCCGGCCGCGTGCTGGTCGCGGGCGGCAGTGGAAGCGGCGGCGCGCGCTCCGCTGTCGACGTGTACACCCCGGCGCCTTGAGCCCAGGCACACGGGGCGGGCTCATGCACTGCCTGCCCCGTGTTCAGGCCCCCGCGTGCGGTGCTTCGTGCGCCGCGTCCCCGCGGGCGTAGTACGCGAGGCATTCGTCCTCGCGTCCGCGCACCACGCGTCTGCCATTGAGCGGGCCGGCGTGGGAGGTCACCACGGTGCACTGACCTTCCACGTCGCCCTGGTCGTAGTAGAGGACCACCCAGTCATCCGTGGCGTGCTGCTGGTGCGCCAGCGCCGTGTTGGAGAACAGCGCGCGGAAGTTCCAGTCGTCCACGTGCTCGCGCAGCACCGGCAGCCAGGCTTCGCCGGATGGATTGAAGCGTTTGGGCGCGATGCGACGCAGCTCCCCGTCCTCCGACCTCCGCCGGTAGTCCGCGTCCACCCGCAGCAGCAGCGCCACGGTGGGCCGTGGCCCGTCCTCTCGCCCGTGCTCCCGTCCCCGCTCGCGCTCGCGCCGGTTGCGCCCCAGCCGCGCCGCCAGCACCTCGCGGACCTGCTCCGCGCGCCGGGGCCCGAAACCCTCCACCCGTTCCAGACGCCCGTCGTGCGCGGCCAGCTCCAGCGCCTCCAGCGTGGTGATGTCCAACGCTTCATGGATGCGCTTCGCCAGCTCCGGTCCGATGCCGGGCACGCTGGCGAGCAGGCCCTCGGGGGACGCTTCACCCTCCAGCCGCTCGAGCAGCCCCACGTGTCCCGTGCGCACCAGCTCCGCGACCGTCGCCGCGATGCTCTTTCCCACGCCGGGCAACGCCCGCAGGCCCGCCTCTCCCTCCGCCGCCAGCACCTGCGCGACAGAGTCCGGCCAGTTCGCGATGGTCGCCGCCGCCTTGCGGTAGGCCCCTATCCGGAAGGGCATCGCGTCCTGCGTTTCCAGCAGGTCCGCCACCCGCTCCAGCGCGTCCGCGATGTCGATGTTGCTCTTCCATTCGACGCCCATGGTCCCTGGAAGGTAGGGGCTCCCCGGGAGGGCGGCCACCCCGTGAGCCGACACACGCGCACATGGCGGCCGCCCAAAGGGAAAATTCCCCGCCCCGCAACCGCGCCGGGTCCACCGGGTTGGAAGGAACAGCAGGCAGTCATGCGAACCTATTCGACCTGGAGGATGACGATGCGTTGGAACAAGACGTTGGCGGTGGGTGCGGCCCTGGTGCTTTCGACGGCGTGCGGCGGGGTGGATGATCAGGAGGCGCTGGAGTCCCTGCCGGACTTCGCGGGCACGTCGCTCGAAATCAACACGGACGCGCTCGCGCAGGACGGCGCCGCGCTCGTGGCCCAGGACCTGATGCAGGTGGAGGCCTCGCTCGACGGGCAGGGCGCCGCGATGCTGGAGGGCGCCCGCCTGGAGGTGAAGGCGCTCAACGACACGCTCCGGCAGGCGCTGGTGCCCATCACGGAGCTGGCGAAGCAGGCCGCCAACGAGCAGCCCGGCGACGTGCTGGTGTACGGCCCCACCGACCGCGCCAACGCCACCTTCAAGCTCGCCATCCGCAAGGGCGCGGGTGGGCGCTACCAGTGGAAGCTGGAGGCCCGTCCGCTGAACAGCAAGGACGACGTCGCCTACAAGCTCATCGCCGCGGGCGCGCTCAAGCGCAGCGGCGACGCGCACCGCGGCCGGGGCACGCTGGCCGTCTCCCTGGACAACCTCAAGGCGGTGGCCCCGTCCTACGCGGGCCAGGGCAAGCTGATGATGTCGTTCGCCCACTTCGGCAAGGGCAGCAAGTCGCTGGCGTACCGGCTGGCCAGCTTCACCCCGAACCCCGCCACGCACGAGGCCGTCACCGGCGCCTTCGTGGGTCACAAGATTGAAGCCACCGGCGTCACCCGCGTGCGCGTGCTCGGCCCGTACAACCTGCCCGGCACCGCGACCTCCGCGAAGGAGAAGGTGCTCTCCTCCGTGCGCCACATCCCCGGCAGCGGCGGCCGTGTGGACGTGCGCGCCTGGGGCGGCGACATCGCGGCGAACACCTACTACGTGGGCAGCGCCTGCTGGGACACGCAGGAGAAGGAGGTCTACCGCGTCCTCCTGCAGTGCTCGGACTCGGGCCGCCCGGAGAACTGCACGGAGGTTGCCGGCAGCCGCGTGGGCAGCTCCCAGGCCTGCCCCGCGGTGGAGCTGCGCGGCGACGTGACGCCCCCGGATGGCACCGGCGACGCCGTGACGCCCGAGCCCGGCAACCCCGGCGCGCCGGACGACGTGCCCACCGACGTCACCCCCGACTTCTGACCTGCTTCAGGTAAGTCCGTCAAGGCGATGTCCGCAGGACGCAGGCCGGTTCCCAGCCGAGGTGTGCGTCGTCGGCTGGCTCCATCCAATTTGAGGCAACCTGGCCCCGGCGCTCACCCTGAGGCGCGCGTTGACGGGGCGCCAGGAGACGATGGTGGGAGTCGCGCAGAGCGGGTGTCGCGAAGGACGGGAGCGGTGGCGCGAGGCACGGCAGCATCGACCCCGGCGTGGGACGAGGGCTAGAGTCGGCTCGTCACTCGGCTCGTGGAGACCGGCTCTCTTGGTGATCCTGCGCAACGTTACAGATGAAGACCTCCCGATCTTCTTCGAGCACCAGCGGGACGCAGTCGCGCTGCGCATGGCCGCATTCCCGTCGCGGGAACGCGATGCCTTCCTGACCCACTGGCGCACGAAGGTTCTCCGCCCCGAGAACATGACCCGCACTCTCGTCGTTGGCGGCCTGGTCGCTGGGTACCTCGGCAGTTGGGACCAGGACGGCAAGCGCCTCGTCGCCTATTGGATGGGTCGCGAGCACTGGGGCAAGGGCATCGCGACACGGGCGCTCTCGGAGTTCCTCGTGCTTGAGCCGATTCGTCCGCTCCATGCGTGGGTCGCTGTCCACAACGTCGGGTCGATCCGCGTCCTTGAGAAGTGTGGCTTCCGCACGGTGGCCCAGGAGAACCCGCAGCACGCGGACGGAGTTGCTGAGGTGCTCATGTCGCTGGGTCCGAAATAGTACGAGCCGGGTACCCGCAGGACGCAGGCCGGTTCCCAGCGCACCACGTCCTCAAGCAACTTCCCTGAGGGGGTAGGCATATGGTCTCCCCGCGTGCGGCCCGGGTGGCTCACGCACGCGCACAAAGGGAGGCGCGCGCCGTCGCATGAAGCCGCGGCGAAGCTGTTCGAAAATCATCCGCACATGACGATCTTCCCGTGCGACGCGGTAGACGTGATGCCGTTGCTGTCGGGTCCACCCGAGGCGTAAGCCCCCGCGCTGTCACCCGGTCGGAGTGGCGGCGTTGAACACCGCGAGTTGCGCGGCGAACGCGCGCTGGTAGGCCGGGCGCGCTTCGGCGCGGGCGATATAGGCGGCGAGGTTCGGATACGCATCGACAATGCCCGACCCCTGCGCCCTGCGCAGGACCGTCACCATGAGGAGGTCGGCCGCGCTGAAGGCGCCGTCGAGCCAGTCGGTGTCGCCGAGGTGCGCGGAGAGATCGTCCAACCGCTTCCGGATGATGTCGTCCAGCGCGCGCAGGCGATGCTCGTACCAGGGCTGGTCGCGCTCGAGAATCATCACCATGCTGCGGTCGAAGATGGGCGGCTCGACCGTGTTGAGCGACGCGAACATCCACCCGACTGCGCGAGCGCGGCCATGCGCATCTCCCGGCAGCAGGCCGGCATGGCGATCCGCGATGTGGAAGACAATCGCGCCGGACTCGAACAGGGCGAGCTCGCCCTCCTCGTAGGTTGGAATCTGACCGAACGGATGCAGCGCCTTGTGCGCGGGCTGCTTCATCGCCTCGAACGACAGCAGACGGACGTCGTAGGGCTGGCCCACCTCTTCCAGTGCCCAGCGCACCCGCATGTCCCGCGCCAGTCCCCTGCCGCGATCCGGCGAGCTTTCAAAGGCGGTGATGGTGATGGTCATGTCCTGCTCCTGGATGTCTGGGGGCCTGGGCCGTCAGGGTAGGGCGGATGCCACCACCGCGTCCGCTTCGATTTCCACCAGCATCCGCGGGTCGATGAGCGCCTTCACCTCCACCATGGAGGTGGCGGGGCGGATGGCCGCGAACACCTCGCCGTGGGCGCGGCCAATCTCCTCCCAGCGCGAGATGTCGGTGACGTACATGCGCGTGCGCACCACGTCCTCCACCCGGGCGCCCACCGCCTCCAGGGCGGCGCGGATGTTGGCGAGCGCCTGGGCCGCCTGCCGGTACGCGTCCCCTTCACCCACGAGCTGGCCGTCCGCGTCCGTGGCGGTGGTGCCGGAGACGGACACGAAGGGGCCCGTGCGAACCGCCCGCGAGTAGCCCACCCGGGGCTCCCAGGGGGTGCCGGTGGCATGGAGGATGCGCTGCATGGCGTGCTCCGATGTGGGCCTGAGGGAGGGCTGCCCCGGAGGGCCGGAGCCCGGCCGAACCTCCAGGCGCTGCTTGCACAGCTGCAAGGAACGACCGCCCGTGATAGTTGGCCTCGGATCATGGCCAACGAGCTCGAGAGGGAGGTCGCCCGGCGACGGACCTTCGCCATCATCTCCCACCCCGACGCGGGAAAGACAACCCTGACGGAGAAGCTGCTGCTGTACGGCGGCGCCATCCATCTGGCCGGCAGCGTGAAGGCCAAGAGGGCGCGGCGGCACGCGACCAGCGACTGGATGGAGCTGGAGAAGGAGCGCGGCATCTCCGTCACCTCGTCCGTGCTCCAGTTCAGCTACCGCGACCACGCGGTGAACCTGCTGGACACCCCGGGCCACCAGGACTTCTCCGAGGACACCTACCGCACGCTGTCCGCCGCCGACGCGGCGGTGATGCTCATCGACGCGGCGAAGGGCGTGGAGCCCCAGACGAAGAAGCTCTTCAAGGTGTGCCGCCTGCGCGGCATCCCCATCTTCACCTTCGTCAACAAGCTGGACCGCTACGGCCGCGAACCGCTGGAGCTGATGAACGAGCTGGAGCAGGTGCTCGGCATCCGCTCGTACCCCATGAACTGGCCCATTGGCATGGGGCCGGAGTTCCGGGGCGTCTACGACCGGCAGGCGCGCGTGGTGCACGTGTTCTCCGCGGAGGGCTCGCACGGCGAGTCGGAAGTGACGGAGCGCTCGGTGTCCATCGACTCGCCTGAAATCCACTCGGTGCTCACCGAGACGGAGCTGGCGAAGCTCCAGGAGGACATCGAGCTGCTGGACATCGGCGGGGACGAGTTCACGCGCGAGAAGTCGGACGTGGGGCAGCTGTCGCCCATGTTCTTCGGCAGCGCGATGACCAACTTCGGCGTGCGGCCCTTCCTGGACGCGTTCCTGGACCTGGCGCCCGCGCCCACGTCGCGCCCCACCACGCAGGGCCCGCGCGAGCCCACGAACCCGAAGTTCGCGGGCTTCGTCTTCAAGATTCAGGCGAACATGGACCCCGCGCACCGCGACCGCATCGCGTTCATGCGCGTGGTGTCCGGCCGCTACGTCAAGGGCATGAACGCGTTCCACTCGCGCCTGGGCAAGGAGGTGCGGCTCGCGAAGCCCAGCCAGTTCCTCGCCGCCGAGCGCACGTCCATTGAAGACGCGTGGCCGGGGGACGTCATCGGCCTGTTCGACCCGGGCCAGTACCGCATCGGCGACTCGCTGGCGGAGGGCTCGCAGGACGTGTTGTTCGAAGGCGTGCCGCGCTTCAGCCCGGAGTTCTTCGCGGTGGTGCGCTCCAAGGATCCGCTGCGCCGCAAGCAGATGGAGAAGGGCCTGGAGCAGCTGTCCGAAGAGGGCACGGTGCAGATCTTCCAGCAGCTGGCCATGGGCATGAAGGACCCCATCGTCGGCGTGGTGGGCGCGCTCCAGTTCGAAGTGCTCCAGTACCGCCTGGAACATGAATACGGCGCGAAGATCGCCCTGGACCGGCTGCCCTTCAGCCACGCCCGGTGGGTGGTGGGCCAGAACTTCGAGCCGAAGTCGTTCGACTGGGAAGGCAACCGCCAGACGGTGCAGGACCGCGACGGGCTGCCCCTGGTGCTCTTCCGCGACGACTGGGCGCTCCAGCACGCCGAGGACAAGCACCCGGAGCTGAAGTTCGTCTCCGAGGCCCCGCTCCTGCGCCAGTCCGCGTCGTCCGCGACCGGCAGCTAGGAACGCAAAGGGCCGGGGGAAAAGCCCCGGCCCGGAAGCGGCTACTTGTGCGGCACCACGGTGCCGCCGCGGAAGGCGGAGTCGCGCAGCACCAGGCCCTCCTTGCAGAGGCGCGCGGCGCGGTTGCCCACGAAGAAGTCCTTCGGGTCACCCCGGCGGAAGGTCTTCTTCACGAACTCCTCCACCTCCAGGTAGAGGCGGCGGAACTTGTCCGGGGCCGCGTCGCGGCGGCCCGTCTGGGACGTCACCTCCAGCTCCACCCACATCTTCCCGCTGAGCAGCTCGCCCTCCTCGTTGCGGCGCGAGCGCTCGATGAAGATGACGGGCGAGCGCACCTCGTCGATGCGCCAGAAGCCCTTGTCCGGGCCGCGCTTCACCTTGTCCACCATGGCGGGGCCAATCTCGCTGGCCACCAGGTAGAGGTCCTCCTCCGGCAGGCGCGAGATGTTGTCCGGGTTGGCCCGGAAGGGCACCCAGTCCGGCGGCACGCGCCGGGGGTAGACCTCCAGGACGTGTCGCTCCAGGTGGCGGAAGAAGGCGACCTCGTCGTCGGGTGCCATGAAGAATTGGAGGATGTTGGCCATCGCGGGCGTCCTCATACCCTGGAAGCGCGCTAGAAACACAGGCCATGGACTCCTGGCTGCGCGCACGGATGCATGAGCTGAACGACCTGAACAGCGTCATCAACCTGGCTTCCTGGGACCGGGAAGTCTACCTGCCCTCCAAGGCGGCCTCCGCCCGCGCCCAGCAGCTGGCCACCGTCCAGGCCATCCACCACGAGCGGCTGGTGGATCCACGCCTGGGAGAGGCCCTGGCCCGCGCCGGGGAGGGGGGCCAGGACTTCGAGGCCCTCACGCCCGACGAGCGCGCCATGGTGCGCGTCCTCACCCGAGAGCGCGACCGGGCGGTGCGCCTGCCTGCCCGGCTGGTGACCGCGCTGGCGGAGGCGCAGGGCGAGGGACTCCAGGCCTGGCGCGAGGCGCGCACGACGAAGCGCTTCGAGCGTTTCCAGCCCGCGCTGGAGGCGCTGCTGGCCTTGCGCCGCGAGCAGGCGGACGCGCAGGGCCACGACGGCGAGCGCTACGACGCGCTGCTGGAAGGCTTCGAGCCTGGCATGCGCGTGAAGCGCCTGACGCCGGTGCTCACCGCGCTGCGTGAGGCGCTCATCCCCATGGTGGCCGCGCTCGGCGAGCAGAAGCGGGCCTTCCCCGCGTTCCTCTCCGGCCGCACCTACGACACCGGCCAGCAGTGGCAGTTCACGATGCGGCTGCTCAAGGCCGTGGGCTTCGACCTGGAGTCGGGCCGCCAGGACGTGAGCATCCACCCCTTCACCAACAGCGTGCACGCGCAGGACGTGCGCCTCACCACGCGCCTGGATCCGGTGTGGCCACCGGCCGCCCTCTTCGGCACGCTCCACGAGGCGGGCCACGGCCTGTACGAGCAGGGCTTCTCCCCGGAGCACCACCGCACGCCGCTGGCGTCCGTGCCGTCCATGGGCCTGCACGAGTCCCAGTCCCGCCTGTGGGAGAACCTGGTGGGCCGTGGCCGTTCCTTCTGGGTGAGCCACTTCCCCGCGCTGAAGGAGTCCTTCCCGGAGGCGCTGGCGGACGTGGACCTGGACGGCTTCCACGCGGGCATCAACCACGTGGTGCCGTCGCTCATCCGCGTGGAGGCGGACGAGGTGACGTACAACCTGCACATCGCCCTGCGCTACGAGCTGGAGCTGGCGATGCTGCGCGACGAGCTGCCCGTGTCGGAGCTGCCGTCCGCGTGGAACGAGCGCATGCGGCGCTACCTGGGGATTACTCCCCCGGACGACACGCAGGGCGTGCTCCAGGACATCCACTGGGCCTGGGGCGAGCTGGGCTACTTCCCCACGTACTCGCTGGGCAACCTGTACGCGGCCTCGCTGTATTCCGCCGCGAACCGGGCGCTGCCGTCGCTGGAGGCGGACCTCTCGCGGGGTGACACGTCGTCACTGCTGGGGTGGCTGCGCACGAACCTGCACTCGCACGGCTTCCGGCTGCCCGCGGAGGAGCAGGTGCGCTCCATCACCGGCGAGGGGCTCACGGACCGGGACTTCCTCCAGTACCTGCGCGCGAAGTACGGCGCGCTGTACGGCATCAAGCTCTAGCGCCTCAGGCCGCGAACACCAGCGGGCGGCACGCGCGCGCCAGGTGCAGCGCGTCCCTCGCGAGCGCGTGCGAGTCCGGGTCCTGCGCCTCCAGCCACGCGGCGCGGGCCACCTGGCTGCCCAACTCGAAGCACAGGCTGGCGGTGCGGCGCGACAGGCGGCTCTCCTTCTGGAGCGCGCGCACGTTGAGCTCGCACAGCTCCGCGCACTGGCGCAGCAGGCGCACCGCGTCGTCATCCGCCGCGACGCCCTGGGCCCTCAGGCGTGCCATGCCCGCCTCGCAGGCCGTCTGGCACTTCAGGCTCGCGGCGATGCACCGGGAGACCTCGATCCGCGCCCCGCCTGTCCTGGCTCCCAACATGACCACGCCCTCCCTGTGTGCGGCGTCAAAGGTACGCACGGACGTCGTTCTCGCAACCAGCACCGGAGCCGCAGATGAGGCCTGAACACCTGCGTTCCGGGGTCATGGACAGCGAGCCGGCAGGGGATGCAGAAGCGCCGCGCACGATTCAGCCGAAGCGTACAGCAGTTGCCTCTTCGTCGTGGCGAACGTCAGCTTCCCAGCACCGGGAAGGGCTTGAGCAACGCGATCAGCTTGTCGCCGTACAGCTTGATCCGTTTATCCCCGAGGTAAGGCAGCTGCGAGAGCTCCGCCACGTCCGCGGGAGGCTTCGACGCCAGCGCGTCCATGAGCGGATTGGTGAGCACCACGCTGGGCGTCACCTTGCGCGCCGTGGCCTGCTCGACGCGGAACGCCTTGAGCGCGTCCTCGCGCTTGCGCCGGTGGGGGTCGCGCGGACCCTTGGGCTCGCGGTCGAGGTCCAGTTCGCCCCGGGTGGCCTTCTGCTGGTTGTCGCGGATGAGGGCGAGGATGTCGTCGCCGTGCGCGCGCACCACCGCGCCCCGCACGCCGGCCGCGCGCGCCAGGTCCTTGTGCGTGTCCGGCTGTTTCAGGGCCAGGTCGGTGATGGCCATGTTGGACAGCATGCGGCCCATGGGCACGTTGTCCTTCTCCGCCCACTCCAGCCGCAGCTTGTGCAGCCCCTGCGCGATGGCGTGCGCGAGCGCGTACTGCGTCGTGCTGAGGCCGCTCTTGGAGAGCTTGGGCTTGTACTCGGCGCCCGTCTCAGGCCGGGCCTCGGCCTCCGCGCACATGCGCTCGCAGTCCAGCAGCACCTCCTCCAGGATGTCCGCCTCACGGCACGCGTCGCGCACCTGGCGGCCCAGCTCACAGAGGTAGCGCACGTCGTTGGCGATGTAGTCGCGCATGCCCTCGGGCAGGGGACGCAGGGAGAAGTCGGACTGCTGGTGCTCCTTCGGCAGCTCCACGCCCAGCCGTTCGCGCGCCAGGTCCGCCAGGCCCACCTTGGGCCACCCCAGGAGCGTCACCGCGCGGTGCGTGTCGAAGAGGCCGCGCACGCGCACGCCGGCTTCCGCCAGGAACTGCAGGTCGCCCTGGGCGGCGTGGAAGTACTTGGTACGCCCGGGGTCCTCCATCATGGGAGAGAGCAGGCGTGGATCCACGCCCGGCTGGAGCGTGTCGAAGAGGAAGATGTCCGTGTCGGTGCCCAGCTGGAGGAAGCACAGGCGGGCGCGGAAGGCGTGCATGGCGTCCGCCTCCAGGTCCACCGCTACTTCTGGCGCGGCCTCCAGCATGCGCGTGGCGGCTTCCTCGCCCGCGCGGTCCACTACATCCACGGCACCCTGAGGAAAGGTCGGCATCGCGGGGAGCAGGCTAGCGGACCGGCCCGCCCCTTTGACGTGTTTTTTCCCGAACCGCCGCTAGGATGGCCCCGCCGATGAACGACGCCCAACGTCTTGAAAAAAGCCTGCTTGGCCACATGGGCCGGGCCATCGCGGACTTCCGCCTCATCGAGGCCGGGGACCGCATCATGGTGGGCGTGTCGGGAGGCAAGGACTCCTACACGATGCTCCACCTGCTGCGCGAGCTGCAGCGGCGAGCCCCCGTGAAGTTCGATTTGCTGGCCGTGAACCTGGACCAGGGCCACCCGGGCTTCCCCGGGCACATCCTGGAGGGCTACTTCCAGCGGGAAGGCTACGCCTACAAGATGCTGAAGGAGGACACCTACAGCATCGTCCTGGAGAAGACCCCGCCCGGGAAGACGCAGTGCTCGGTGTGCTCACGCCTGCGCCGGGGCATCCTCTACAACGCCGCCGTGCACCTGGGCTGCAACAAGATTGCCCTGGGCCACCACCGCGACGACCTCATCCACACGATGCTCCTGAACATGTTCTTCGCCGGGAGCCTCAAGGCGATGCCGCCGCTGCTGAAGAGCGACGACGGCCGCAACGTGGTCATCCGGCCGCTGTGCTACGCGCCGGAGAAGGAGATCATCCAGTTCGCGGAAGCGAAGCAGTTCCCCATCATCCCCTGCGACCTGTGCGGGTCGCAGGAGAACCTGCAGCGCAAGCGGATGCAGAAGCTGGTGGAGGACCTGGGCAAGGAGATCCCCAACGTCCGCCAGAGCCTGCTCAACGCGATGTCGAACGTGCGGCCCACGCACCTCTTGGACAAGACGCTGAACCCGGACCCGCTGAACGCGACGGAAGACGGGCCCGCGGTCACCCCCCCCACCACCGACACTCAAGGGAGCGCCAGTCCATGGCTCGAGAGCAGGCAGTAAAGGCGCGCAAGGAGCGCAACGCGGCGCTGGTGGAGGCCATGTTGCTGGCCGCGATGGCGGACGGCAGCGTGTCCCAGCGTGAGATGCAGACGTTGCTGGCACGAGTGCTGGAGCGCCCGGAGTTCGAGGGCACGCAGTCGGGCGAGTTGAACCTGCTGGTGGAGACCAGCGCGGTGCGGCTGTCGGAGGCGCGCAACCTGGAGGATGTCCTCTCCTCGCTGCGCCGGCGGCTGCCGGACCACAAGAACCGGATGCTGGCCTTCGGCCTGGCGGCGGCGGTGGCGCTGGCGGATCAGCGGGCCACCCGCTCGGAGCTGGGGCTGCTCAAGACGTTCCAGGCGGCGCTGGGCATCTCCGAGGACGAGGTCGCCCAGATTATCGACGTCATCGAGCAGGGGGGCAGCCTGTCGGAGGCGCTGGGCGAGCCCCTGGAGCGGCTGTTCGCGGAGGTGATGGTCCTGGTGCTGGCGGCGGACGGTCAGCTGAAGGAGGCGGAGGCGCGCGCGATGGTGGAGAGCTTCGCGGCGGATCCGCTCTTCCAGAACGTGAGCCCGGAGCGGGCGCAGGGCTTCGTGAGCGAGTCCGTGGCGGCGCTGGCCACGGACGGGCTGCCGCAGCGACTTCATGTCCTGGCCCACGGGCTGGCCACGCACTCCCAGCGGGTGAAGGCCTACCAGCTGGCCACGAAGATCGCCCATGCGTCCGGGCGGACGAGTAACGCGGAGCAGCGCATCCTGGATCTGCTCCAGGCGACGTTCGGTCTGGCGGACGATGAAGTGGCGCGGTTGGACCAGCAGGGGTAAGCAGGGAATTGTATGACCCCGCAAGTTCCCTCCGGTTCGCGCCACTCCTTCCGCTTCGGCCTGCCGCCGTCCTTGGGCAGTGAGACGGCGCGCGAGCGTGCGGAACGGCTCGCGTCCTTCCTGCAGCGTGCGTTGGGCAAGCTGGTGGAGGTGAACGTCGCCACCAGCTACGAGACGCTGGCCAAGGACCTCCTGTCCGGGCGAGCGGACGCGGCCTGGGCGCCGCCCTTCGTGTGCGCGCGCATGGAGGCCATGGGCGTGCGGGTGCTGACGCGCGGGGTGCGCCGGGGCATGTCCAGCTACCGCTCCGCGCTGGTGGGGCGGGCGGGCTCCGGGCTGACGCTGGAGAAGCTGAAGGGCGCCACGGCGGCGTGGGTGGACCGCGATTCGGTGGCGGGCTACCTGCTGCCCAGCGCGTTCCTGAAGACGCAGGGGCTGGAGCCGTCGCGCGCGTTCGTGTCGCAGCAGTTCACGGGCTCGTACCAGGGCGCGCTGGAGGCGGTGCTGGAGGGCAGGGCGCAGGTGACGAGCGTCTTCTGTCCGCCGTCCTCCACGGGGCTCACGTTCACCACGGGCGTGGAGGACGTGCTGGGGCCGGGCATGGGCGCGAAGTTCGAGCTCCTGGCGTACACGGACGAGGCCCCCAACGACGGCGTGCCGGTGGCCATGGGGCTGCCCGCGCCGCTGGTGACGGCGCTGGAGACGGCGCTCCTGGGGTTGCAGTCCACGCCGGACGGGCAGGCGCTGCTGCGCGACATCTTCAACGCGGACCGCTTCGAAGTGGCGCCGCGCATGGGCTACCGCGCGCTGTACCGCGTGGCCCTGGCGAGCCTGTAGCCGAGCGCGGTTCCGGCGCCGCGAGACCCGCGTTGCTCGCGGGACCCGTGGGCTCGCTTCGAGCGGAGCCCGAGGCAACCGGTCGCAGTGCTCCTTGGCGCCTACTTGTCGGAGTCGGGCCCGTTGCCGCGTACGGGGCGGCGGGCGGAGGACACGGAGCCTTCGGTGCGGCCCGTCTTTGACGGCACCTTGGCTCCAACGGAGTCCTCCGACGCACGCACGGCCTTCGCGGCGGAGCGGCTCCCCGTTGAATCTCCGGAGGCCTTCACGGGCTTCGCCGTGGAACGGCTTCCCGTGGAGCCCTCGGGTGTACGCGTCGGCTTCGAGGTCTCCGCGCGCACGGCGCCGAACTGGGCGGTGGAGGACCGGCCGGTCTCCGCGCGCACGGCCTCGGGTTTCGCGGTGGAGGCGCGAGCCGAGCCCGTGTCTTCACCGCGCACGGCTTCATGCTTCGCGGTGGAGGCGCGAGCCGGACCCGCGTCCTCTCGCACGGCATCGAACTTCCCGGTGGAGGCGCGAGCCTCACCGCGCATGGCTTCGTGCTTCGCGGTGGGCCGGCGCGCGTCCTCGTCATGCAGGGGACGCGTGTCCGCGAGGCTCACGCCCGTGTTCTCCCGCGTCTTCACGGGCCGGGCTTCCGGGCGGCTCAGGCCGGAGTTCTCCTTCGTGCGCGAGGTCCGCTCCGCGGCGGGGCCCACGCCGGAGTCCTCCGGCGACGCGGCGGCCTTCGTCGACGACTGGCTCACCGACGGCTCCGGCGCGCGCGGCGGCGTCTTCGCCGGGGCCTGCGCCTTGCCCGCGGACGACGTCGTCCCGGAGGCCGGTGGCTTCGCGGGCGCGGCGCTGCCCGGCCGGGCCATCAGGCGCGGGTCGAAGTAGATCATCGTCGGCTCGGCCGCGAAGCGCTCCTCTTCCAGCTCGTCCGAGTACACGTCCCGCATGAACGCCGCCAGGTGCGCGCTGGTGCCGTGCAGCTTCTCCTGCTGGAGGAACTCCTCCAGCGCCAGCTGCAGCTCGCCCGCGGTGGAGAACCGGTCGTCGCGCTTGCGCGCCAGCGCCTTGAAGACGATGGGGTCCAACGACTTCGGAATCCCGGGCACGGCTTCCGACGGCGGGACGATCTTGTGCCCCACGACGGCCTTGAGCGTGGCCATCTCCGTCTCGCGCTTGAACAGGCGGCCGCCGGTCAGCAGCTCGTAGAACACCGTCCCCAGGCCGAACACGTCCGAGCGCGCATCCAGCGGCTCACCCCGCGCCTGCTCCGGGGACATGTACGCGTGCTTGCCCTTGATGGTGCCCACCACCGTCTGGGACAGCTTGCCCTGCGCCTTCGCCACGCCGAAGTCGATGAGCTTCACGCCGCCGTTGAAGCCCACCAGCACGTTCTGCGGCGACACGTCCCGGTGGATGAGCGACAGCTTCCGGCCGGACGGGCTGCGTGCGTTGTGCGCCGCGTCCAGGCCCGCCGCCGCCTCCGCGATGATCCTGCACCGCAGGCCCAGCGGAAACCCGCCCGGGTGCGCCGACGCGCGCGGCACCAGTGAGCCCAGCGGCTCGCCGTGCACGTACTCCATGGCGATGTAGTACTGCCCGTCCACGTCCCCCATCTCGTAGATCTGCGCGATGTTGGGGTGGTTGAGCAGCGCCGCGATGCGCGCCTCGTCCAGGAACATCTGGAGGAACTCGTCGTCCTCCGACAGGTGGGGCAACAGCCGCTTCACCACCAGCAGCTTCTGGAACCCGACCGGCCCCTTCTGCCGGGCCAGATAGACGGCCCCCATGCCGCCGGTGGCCAGCTTGCGCAGCAATTCATAGCGGCCGAACGTTTCCACTCCGGCCGTGACGATAGCCGCGTCAGCGCGGATCTCAAAAGCCCGGGCTTCCGCAAAAACGCGAACCGGGCCGGCCCCCCTCTGGGACCGGCCCGGCCGCGCTGCGTCACGAACCCGTCAACCTACGGCGTCGGAGCGCAGATGCTGCGGTAGCGGATCTCCACGGCCTGGCCCGGGGTGGGCACGGAGCCCGCCGCGAAGATGACCGCGTTGCGGCCCGCGTCGTAGGTCCACTGATCCGCACCCAGCGTGCGGCCGTTCACGCGCACGCTCATCTCCGCAGTGCCATCCGGCGTCGCGGTGAGGTGGAAGTCCGCCTGGGGCTCACCGGCCTGCTGGATGATGGGGTCCAGGAACCCACGGTAGTCGCCCTCGCAGATGGAGCCCACGGAGCCGCCCGTGCCCTGAGCCACCGCTGCGAAGCGGTCCGCGCTGGAGCCCGCGGTGGAGCAGGACGTCCCGTTGGGGACGAGCGCGTGCAGGTTGCTGCGCTGGGACATGCCCGTGCCCTTCAGCGTCTGGAGGAACTGGATGTAGCTGTCGGGCTCGAAGCCGGAGTGGTCGTCCTCGTCCGCCAGCACCACCACCGCCATGCGGGCGGCGGCGCGGGTGAAGCCCAGGTTGCCGTCGTTGGGCTGCGGGGTGCGGACGTCGTCGGCCTGCTCGGACAGCGGGGCGGACAGGCCCTGGCGCATCGTCTCCAGGCCCTGCACCAGGTTGTGGCACAGGCCCACTTCGATGTTGGACTGGATGGTGGCCGCCGCGTTGGCGCTGTTGCCGGACACCACGCGGGCGCGGCTGCCGTCCACCGGGAAGAGCCGGCCGGCCTCACCGCCGTTGGCGCCGCCGCCGCACAGCCCCTGGCGCTGCACCAGGCCCGTGCTGGTGACGCCCACGCGCACGTCCACGTTCAGCTCCTTGGCGCGCGCGAGCCACCCGGGGACCGCGTTGCGCAGGCGCTGCTGGTACGTCTCCATGGTGGTGGTGTTGGAGACCACGAAGAGCACGTCCAGCTGGCTGTCGGTGCCCTGCGTGAAGCGGTCCACCTGGATGCCCTCGTGGTTGGTCTCCGCCAGCATCGGGACGAGGAAGCGGTTCGCCTCCGTGTCCGTCTGGAAGTACAGCGGGCTGTAGTGCTGGCCCAGCACGTTGCGGGCGTAGTCCACCTCCATCTCGAAGCCCTCGCCGGGCTGGAGCGTGATGGGCGCCGTCACCGGCGTGAGCAGGGAGAACTGCTTGGACGTGCCGTTGCCGATGACGGCGTCCGACACGGTGAGCGGCTCGCTGCAGCGGTTGGACAGGAACGTCTTGCGCGGCTTCGCCGGGCAGTCGTAGCGGATGGGCCCGAAGTCCACGAAGGACGGCGTGGCCACCAGGCACGACGGGTTGGACACCGCGTGGATGGGCAGCGTCACCGTGGGGTGGGCCGGGTTGTTGACCGTGAGCATCAGCTCGCCGTTGAACTCGCCGCCCGTGGTGGGCGCGCGGAAGGCAATCATGGAGCTGAAGGCCGTGTCGTAGAGCACCACGCCGCCCGTGATGGGACCGCCCGGCATGGTGAACACGCCGCCGCCGTCATTGGACAGGTGCACGTTCTTGATGGCGCACTCGGCCCGGCCCGGGTTGCGGAAGTAGAAGCCCAGCACCGCGCCGCGGCCCGGCACCACGTTGGCGAACTCCAGCGACGGCTGCGGCAGCAGTTCGTACACGCAGGGGCCGGACGTGCGGGCGCGGCCCGTCAGCGTGATGGCGCGCTCCGGCGTGAACAGGTCGTTGGACTGCACGTAGAGCGTGGCGGTGAAGGTGCCCTCGTTCTTGGGCTCGAAGTAGACCTTCAGCTCCAGCGCGTCGTCGCCCGGGTCGATCTGCAGACCGTTGGACTCCAGCGCGGGCCAGGTGCCGGCCTTCCAGGGGTAGTTCTGCGTGCCGCGCGTGGGCGTGGCCACGTCGAACTGCACCGCGTCGCCATCCGCGCGCACGCCGGTGAAGGTGAGGGGGCCGTTGCTGCCCGCGTTGGTGATGCGGATGACCTGCTCCACCTTGCCGCCCACCGGAAGCTCGCCGAAGTCCAGCGCCACCGGGGCCACGGCCAGCGTGGGGCGGCCACCGCGCGCGTCCAGCATCACGCGCGACTCACGCGCCTTGTCGGACGCGTACGCCACGGTGAGGTTGCCCACGTTGGGGCCGGAGAAGCGCGCGGCGAACTCCATGCGCATCTCCACCACCTCGTTTGGCTGCACCGTGGCGCCCTCCGGCTTGGACAGCGGCGAGAAGGCCCGGTCGCTGGTGGCCAGCGCGGAGATGGTCACCGGGCGCCAGGTGATGTTGCGCGCGCGGGTGAAGGACTCGGTGCGCTCGTGCACCGGAATCTCGTCGAAGGGCACGGGCGCCGGGTCGAACACGAAGGCGCTCGCCACGGAGTTGCCCTTCAGGTCCACCACGGACGGGGTGCACGTCTCGCAGGACACGACCTCCAGCCGCGCGCCCATCTGCCCCAGCGACCGGGGCAGGTACTTCGTCTTCACCACCTGCGTGCTGTTGGGCGGCACGGTGATGGTGTCCGCGGTGAACGGATCCGCGCTCTCGCCCGCGACCTTCAGGGTCAGCGGCAGGTCCACCGGGTTGGTGACGGTGACCTCCAGCGTGCGGTCGCTGTCCACCTCCAGCGTCTCGTAGTCCAGCACCGGCGGGTTGACGCCGATGCGCGTGGGCGTGCCCAGGCCCATGACGGGCAACTGCTGCAGGGCGCCTACGTTGGCGTCCGTCGTCACGCGCAGCGTCTCCTCCACCGGCCCTTCTCCCAGCGGATGGAAGCGCACCTTGACGACGTGCGACTCGCCCGGCGGCACGCGGCCGCCGCCGTCCTTCAGCTCCACCTGGTAGGACGGGTTGTTGCCCAGCCCCAACGCCTCCAGCGCGGAGAAGGGCACGTAGCCGACGTTGCGGATGCGGACCTCTTTCTCACGCCACTCGCCCACCGGCACCTCGCCGAAGTCGAGCGCGTCCACGTCCAGCACCGCCGTGGCCTTCACCCCGCGCGTCTGGTCCTCCTCGTGACACGCCATCGTCCCCGCCACCAATGACGCCAGCAGGACGATCCGACCCCTCCACCCCATCACCATTGTCCGCTCCCCACCCTTCCCCACCACACGCACACGGATGCCCGGGACACGTGATCCAGCCCAGGCTCTCCCTAATCAAGACCCGTGCCGCGCGTGGAGGTTGCTCGGTAGTCCAGTAAAGTCATGGACTTGGCGGACACTTCAGCGGCCAAGTGAGCGCTGGAGGGAAGAGGGGTGCCCTGGAGGGTGAAAGGTTTTTCCCGAACTCTTGCCAAGGTGCACCCCCAACTTTTCAGGTCATGAACCCGACGCTTCCGGCGCCGGGGCGCCAGCGGTTCCGGCGACGAAGGCCGCGATCGCATCGGCCACGCCAGCGGGCTGCTCCAGGTGCACGTGGTGGCCGCCTTCGAAGAAGCGGGGCGGACCGGCCAGCGTGCGCAGGGCGGCCAGCCGTGCCTCCAGCAGCTCCGGGGCGGGGGACAGGCCCTCGGTGCCGCGCAACAGCTGCACGGGGCAGGTGACGGCGGCCTCCAGCGCCAGCCACTGGGCCTCGTCGTAGCCCTGGCCGAAGCGGCGGCGGTGGCGCGGGTCGAAGGTGAAGGCGAAGTCGCCCTCCGGCGTGCGCCGGGTGCCATGGCGGGCGAAGAGCAGCGCCGCGTCCGGGGAGAGGGTGGGGTTCGCCTGACGCAGGCGCTCCGCGGCGGCCTCCACGGTGGGGTAGCGCTTGCGGTTGGGCGGCCGGCGCGCGTCGTCCAGGAATCCTCGCAGCCGCTGCACGGCGCCCGTGGGCGGGCCACCGGAGGGCCCCAGGCTCTCGATGAGGGTCAGGCTCCTGACGCGCTCCGGGCGCGCGGCGGCGTACGCGAGCGCGACGATGCCGCCCAGCGAGTGTCCCACCAGGTGCACCGGCGGCAGGGCCAGCCCGTCCAGGGTGGCCTCGATGTCCAGCAGGTGGTCGCTGAAGTGGTACGCGGCGCCGGGGCCCGCGTGGCCGCTCTCGCCCATGCCGCGAAAGTCGAGCAGCACCGTGCGCCAGGCTTTGGGCAGGTGCTCGCAGAGCGGATCAAAGCTGTGGGAATGGTCCAGCCACCCGTGAAGCATCAGCACGGCGGGGGCGCCCTGGGGGCCACGCTGCCGCACATGCAGCGGCAGCCCTTCTGCGTCGACGGTGAGGGATTCGAATGCGGCGGCGGGCACGGGTGTCACCTCGTGCCTCCACGCCTTACTCCGTCCCCCCGGGTGCTGGCGACCCTACGCGACGGTGCTGGACGACGACGCCGCTGGGCGCGGCGGGCCGCCGGTGTCCGGCTTGCCGAGCACCATGGCCAGCTGCCGGGCCTGGCTCTCCGTGGCGCAGCGGTACTCCTGGGTCTTGCCGTTGGGCCGGTCGATCCGAATCACCCAGACGTCATTCTCCTTGGTCACCACAGGCGCTTGAGACATGCATTCCCTCCGTTTGGAGAAGAGAAAGCATCCTTCGTGCCGACCCCATGGATGGAGCCAAATGCCTGATTTCCGGCCGTCTCCCACGCCCGGAGGCCGAGCAGGTGACAAAATTCGTTCAGCGAGGCGACAAATTTCGGGCGCCCGGGTCGCACTCCTTGCGTAGTCCCCCAGGGCAGGCGTCAGTCATTGGGATGACAATCATGGGTCAGCGGGGTCCGGCCACTCCCACGCCGAGCGGTAGCCGCCGTCCGTCTGGGTGCCTTCGATGAAGCGCGCGTAGAAGGGGTGGCTGCTGAGGGTGGCGGAGTCGCCCACGACGAACAGGTGCCGGCGGGCGCGGGTGAGGGCCACGTTCATGCGGCGCAGGTCGTTGAGGAAGCCCAGCTGCCCCTCACTGTTGGAGCGGGTCATGCTCACCAGGATGGCGTCCTTCTCCCTCCCCTGGAACGCGTCCACGGTGTCCACCTCCACCTCCGGGTGCACGGCCTCCAATGCCTCGCGCAGGTGGCGGGCCTGGGCGCTGTACGGGGCGATGACGGCGACCTCGCGCGGAGCCAGGCCCAATGCCAGCAACTGGCGCACGCGGGCGATGACGTAGGTGGCCTCGCCCGGGTTGAGGAGGGAGTGCGTGGTGGGCTCCACCTCTTCGTCGAAGCCCTTGCCCGCGGTGTCCAGGTAGAGCACGGGCGGTGCGTCCACCTCCGCGCCTGCGTTGAGCACCCCGGACAGCGTGCGGTCCGCCACGGACGGGTGGGCGCGCAGCTCGCCGCCGTACATCTCCTGGGAGGGGAAGGCCATGATGGCGGCGTTCATCCGGTACTGCTCGCGCAGCATGCGCTTCACCTCGTCGCCGTGGTCCTTGAGCAGGCGCTCGAAGAGGCTCGTGCCCAGGCCCGCCTTGGAGGCCTCCTGTGACAGCACGGTGGGCGGCAGCTGCTGCGGGTCTCCGGCGAGCACCACCTTGGGCGCGCGCAGGAAGCCCAGCAGGGCCAGCGGCTCGGTGGCCTGGGTGGCTTCATCCAGGAGCGCGCGGTCGAACTCCTCGCCCGCGAGCACTCCGGAGCCCAGGCTCGCGAGCGTCACGCACACCACGTCCGCGCGAGCGAGCACGGCCCTCACGGCCTTCTTCTCCAGCTTGCGCGCCTCGTCCATCAGGTCCTTGGCTTCGGAGGTGGACGAGCGGGCGTTGGAGAAGCGCTCACGGCTGCGGCCCTGGTTGCGCTGGCGCCGCGCGTAGCCGAAGAGGTCGAAGGCTTCGTCGAACAGGTCGCGGCTGACGACGCGGTCCGGGTGCTCCTCCACCACGATGTCCAGCGTGTGCTCCTGCAAGCGGGCGGCGACGCGCGCGGGGTGGCCCACGCGGATGGCGCGCAGGCCCTGTTCCAGGCACAGCTCCAACAGGTGGTCCACCGCGGCGTTGCTGGCCGCCGTGCACAACAGCCGCTCGCCGCGCGCGACGGCCTGGGCCGCGACCTCCGCCAGCACGGTGGACTTGCCGGTGCCGGGCGGGCCGTGGATCAGGAAGAAGTCCTCCGCGGCGAGCGCGCGCTTCGCGGCGTCCTGCTGCTCCGGGTTGAGCGGGCGGGTGGGGGTGAAGTCCTTGGTGTTGTCGAAGCGCGGGGGCTCATTGCCCAGCAGCACCTCGCGCTTGTGGCGCTCCTGGCCCTTGTCCATCGCCTTCACGCGCTGGAGGCCCGCGCGCACGCGCTCGTAGGTGACGTCGTTGGGGACGACGTCCAGGCGCAGGAGTCCTTCGGACAGGTAGGCGGGCGGCTCGCGGTCGAAGGCCAGCTGGATGCGGGTGGAGGTGGCGCGCGACACGAGCGCCTTCGCCGGGTCCTTCACCTCCGCGCGGCGGGGCAGCACAGCCACCAGGTCGCCGTTGGACACGCGCGTGGGCAGCTTCCCCCGGTCCGCGCGGGCGAGCGTGAGGAGGATGCGGCCGCCCAGGCCCACCTCCTCCTCGACGGTCTCCAGGTCCAGCACGGACAGGCCCTGCTCTTCACGCTCGCGCAGGGTGAGCCCCTGCGCGAGCGAGGTCATGCGAGCCTTCTCGGCCTCGCGCTCCTGGGCGAGCAGCGAGCCGAGCTTGTCGAAGAACGAAACGTCACGGGCCATGCCCCGGTCATGCCATCCCGGGGCGCCCGCCGTCACGGCCCGTGTGCCGGACTGTCCAGCCTACTGGCAGGAGTACGTGTACGAGGACGGCGTGCTCCAGGTGCCATCCGGGTTGATGGCGCGCACGGTGTAGCCGCTCGCCGGGTAGGTGGTCCCCCAGCAGTCGCGGGCGCGCACGTCGTTGCGCAGGGCGGTGCCCAGGTCCCAGTTGCCCACGCGGCGCTGCTTCTCGTACGCGGCCACGCGGTCCACCGCCTCCACCCAGGTGGAGTCCGCCGCCAGCACGTCGCGGCGCTTCTCCAGGAACTTCTGGAGCCACGCCGTCTCCGTGATGCCGTTGTAGCCAATCACCGGCGCCACCTGGCCGCTGTTGCCCAGGGCCGTGTTGGCCTTGCGGATGAGGTCCTTCATGCCGTCGAAGCCGTGGTTGATGGATGCGTCGTAGAGCGCGGCCTTGGTGAGCGCCTGGGTGAGGCCCCACTTCGCGGCCTCGGTGAGGGTGGGCGTGTAATAGAGCGCGTCGCTCACCTGGTCCTGGCACTGCTTGAAGTCCGCCTGGGTGGCGGCGGTGTTGAAGCTGGCCGCCCAGTCGGAGGTCCAGTTGCCCACCGCGTCCAGTTCCGACGTGGACGCCTGGGATTGGCCGGTGGACAGGAAGCGGTTGTTGATGACGGTGAGCGCGTTCCAGTACTTCGCCAGACGGTTGCCATTGGCCTCCGTGCGCAGGGCCCGGTAGCACTGCACCACCTGGATGGCGTCACCCGTGCCGGTGCAGAAGCCCGCGCGCCCGTTGGTGTATCCGCGCCCGTCGTTGATGTTCTCCGAATAGGCGTAGTCCATCGTGGGCGTGTCGTTCTCCCAGATGCTCGTCAGCCCTTCGGCCACCTTCTTCTGGTTCGCGGTGAGGCCGGAACCGCCAGGGGACGTGCCGCCGCAGCTGTCGGACTGGACCTTCACGTTGGTCGCGGTGAAGGACGTGTTGGAGGTGGAGGAGTAGTTGAACGTGTAGGACGCGTTCACGGCCACCGTCAGCGACGACGTGCGCGTGAAGGTGCACGTGCGGCCCGACTGCGTGTGCGTCCAGCCGGGTTGATCATCGTCACACGTCACGCCCGTAGGCACGTCGAGCGCGATGACCGGGTTGGCGATGGCCACCGTCCCCGTGTTCTTGAAGACGAGCGTGCCCCAGTAGTCCGGCCCGTTGTACGTGTTCGTCGTCACCGAGTGCGTGCACGCGCCCAGCGCCTGCGCTGCCTCGGCCATCGCGGGAGACTCCGCGTCTGTCGCCGGGCCACAGCCGCTGGCCAGCGCCACCGTGAGGCCCATCATCCACGTCCGTGAAGCCGCCATGTGCCTGCCCCCGCTTGGGTATGGGGATGCCCGCGCTCGGCGAGCATCCCGGATAGAGCAGGAATAGCTGTTTTCGCTGTGATTCGCCAGGGGCGCTCAGCCCTGCACGTCCGGCAGCGGCAACACCCGCCACAGCTGCGGCTTGTCGTACTGCGGCGGAATCATCCCCAGCGGCCAGCCTTCGGCGGTGAGCTCCGCGTACTGGTACCCGCGCCCTCCGAAGGGGATGCGGGTGCCGGTGCCGGGCAGTCCCACGCCGATGGCCGCGTGCGCGAGCGCATCCGAATAGAGCATCACCGCGTCCACGCCCACCTGCCTGAGCAGCATCAGCGCCAGCACCGCCTTGGAATCGCAGTCGCCCCGGTCCTGCGCGGGCACCAGTCCCGGCGGGACGATGCCGAAGGGCTCGTCGCCGGGCAGCTCGTAGCGGATGCGGCGCACGAAGCCGAGGATGAGCTCGGTGGCCTGCGCCGCGTCCAGGTCACGCTCGCGGATGGAGGTGGCGAAGCGTTCGCCCAGCACGCGCACCGGCTCCGCGTTGCTGCGCATCAGCTCCGCGTAGATGCAGCGCATGTCCGTGCCGCAGCCCGGAGGCGCCACGTAGGTGAAGCGCTCCGGGCCCATGGCTCGGTAGCGCAGTCGCACGCTGTAGTCGCGGTGGGCCTGCGCCAGCCCGCGCTCCACCGTTTCGCCCAGTCCGTAGGCCAGCTGCTGGCGGGCGGGCTCCATGCCTTCCACGCGCCAGTCATAGGACTTCGCGCGCTCCAGCGGCGTGTCCTCCGGCACCAGCACGATGCCCAAATCCCGCATCGCCTCCTGCGGGTCCTCCGGGGAAACCTCCGCCCGCGGCTGGGGAGGATCCGGGAGCCGGCCCGCCTTCCGGGTCAGCACGAGCTCCCAGCTGGCGAAGGCCATGAGCGCGCCCATCAGCACCAGCGACAGCAGCGTCTTCCACGAGCGCACGGCCATGGCGGCTTCAGGCGGGCGCGCGCAGCACGCCAGTGGGCAACTGCGGGAAGGGGATGAGTCCGTTGAGCGCGGCCTGGAGGCCCGGCGCGGTGAGCAGCGCGATGACCAGCAGGAAGGCGCACAAGAGGAGCGCGGCGGCGATGTTGCCCCTGCGCACCTCCGCCAACTCCTCGATGCCCGGCGTCATCTTGTCGAACAGCCGCACGCCCAGGGCGAGCACCGCCACGCCCACCGCCAGCGACAGCGCGACGTGCACCAGCGCCAGGCCCATCAGCTGGAGCACCGAGACGGCGGACACGGGCGGGTTCTGCACCGCCAGGTCCACCGCGTCGCTGGTGGCCTTCAGTGCGTGTTGCACGAGCAGGCCCAGCGACACGAGGCTCGTCGCGTGCACCAGCCCGGCGGCGACGTTGCCCTGGCGCAGCTCCTCCACGGGGTGGCTGTCCAGGAGGAGGCTCAGGCCGCGCATGCTCAAGCCGATGCCGAGCGCGGCCACGAGTCCACCGAGGACGACCTTCACGAGTCCGACGACGAAGAGGATGAGGTCCATGGGGCGCCGGGGGACTGTAGCGGAAGTCCCCCTCGCCGCCACGGCTCATGGCTCACCCGCGCGGCTTGCCGTCCTTCAGACGGCGGCTGAGCGTCCAGGCGAGGGCGACGAGCGCGACCCAGCCCATCGCTGACTCCGGGCCGCTGCCCACCGAGCAGCCCAGTCCCTGCCGCATGCCGCTCGTCGGGTCGTACTCCACGGTCAGGTGGAAGTCGCAGAGCGACGCGTTGCCGGCCGCGTCGATGGCGGTGACCTGCACCGAGTGCAGGCCCGGCGCGAGCGGCGTGCCCACGACGGGGCTGTAGAGGAGCTCCGCTTCGGAGACGCTGTCGCTGGCGCTGGCGGCCGGGTACTCCGCGCGGGTGCCGGACATCACCGCGGTGGTGAGCGTCTGGTCCTCCGGGCAGGTGAGCACGGGCGGGCGTGAGTCGCGCACCCGGACCTGGATTTCGCACGTCGTGCTGTTGCCCGCGTCGTCCGTGCTGACGACGGCCACGCGGGTGAGGCCCAGCGGGAACAGGTCCCCGGACGCGTGCGTGCTGGTGACGGTGACCTGGCTGGAGATGCTGTCGCCAGGCGTGAGGTCCGGCCAGAACGCGTGCGCGCCCTCGGGCCCTTCCGCCTCCACGCGGACCTCGTTCACCTTACAGGCCCGGCCAGGCCCCTGGTTGTCACGGACGGTGACGGGGAAGGAGCAGGTGTTGACGTTGCCGGACGCATCCTTCGCCGTCACGGTCATCTGGGTGGTGCCCAGGGGCAGCACGCTGCCGTTCTGCGGGCTGTAGGTGGTGAGCACATCCCGGCTCGTCTCGTCCACGATGCCCAGGCTCGGATAGTAGAAGGTGACGCCCCGGACGGACTGCGCGCTCACGGTGAGCTCCGTCGGGCAGCCGTTGATCGCGGGCCCCGTCAGGTCCCGCGACGTCATCACCGTGGTGCAGTACGCGAAGCGGCCCTGATCATCCCCGGCCTGGTAGGTGATGGCCGTGGGCTGATGGAGCGGAAGCAGGTGCCCGTCCACGAAGGAGGAGCGGATCCACGCCCGGTCCGGCCCGGTCCGCAGCTCGGGCTTGGAGTCGAGAAGCACCGTGCCCTCCGGACGGTTGGAGGGAACGTCCTGGGCGGCCGGGCACACGAAGGTCGGTGCCGCGTCATCCCGCTCCATGCGCCACAGGGCGCGCGGCGTCCACGCGTCGCCGGCCGCCGTCAGGAGCGCGCCATGGAAGGACGCCAGCCCCGAGGCCAGCGTGAACGGGTTGCCCGAAGGCAGCCGCGTCAGCCGCGAAGTGCCCGCGACCGTCCCATCCGTGCGCCACAGCTCGCTCGTCCCCGTCTGGGTCTGCACGATGAAGGCGAGCCCTCCCTCGAACACGGTGAGGCCTCGCAGGGACTCGTGTCCGGAGCCGAAAGGGCGCGGGAGGGGCACGGTGCCCGCCTCCGTGCCGTCCGTCACCCACAGCGTGTCACCGGTGGCGGCGCCCCGCGACACCACGTAGACGCGGCCGCCCACCGGGACGAGCGCCACGTTCGAGGACCTCTCGAGCATCATCCGGGGCAGCGTCTTCACCGGCAGGGTGCCCGCCTCGGTGCCATCCGTGCGCCACAGTTCGACGCTGTCTGGGATGTGGCTCACGAGGAAGAGGAGCGTGTCGCCCAGCGCGGTGAGGTGGTGGATGTGGGGCTCCGCCGCGGTCGTGGGCTTGAAGCCCGCGACGAAGACGGTGCCCGCCTCCGTGCCGTCCGACTTCCACAGCGCGCGGCCGTGCGCGGTGTCCTCCGCGGTGAAGTAGAGCGTGCCGCCCACGGCGGTGAGGTCGCGCGGCAGGGAGTCGCCGACGCCAGCATGGATGTCGCGCACGAGCCGGGTGCCCGCCTCGGTGCCGTCCGTGCGCCACAGCTCGATGCCCTGCTCGTTCTCCGCGGCGAAGAAGACCGTGTCCTCCACGCGCGTTAAGCCGTCCACGTTCGCCGTGGCGAGGCCCGGGGAGATGTCCTTGAGGGGCACCGTGCCCGCCTCGGTGCCGTCCGACTTCCAGAGGTCGAACTCCGTCTCACCCATGGCCGCCGCGGTGAAGAGCACGGAGTCCCCGAACACGAAGACGGACGCCGGGTAGGCGACGCTGTCGAACCGGAAGGGGTTGAGCTCGCGCGTGATGCGGGTGCCCTCGCGCGTGCCGTCGCTCGTCCACAGCTCGCGTCCGGTCTCCGCCGACGTCGCGGTGAAGAACAAGCGGTGGGGCGTGGCGCGCAGCGAGCCCGGGTCGATGCGCGCGCCCGGAGGCAGCAGCTCCTCCTGCACGGAGCGGGTGCCCGTGGGCGTCCCATCGGTCACCCAGAGGTCTGGGATGACGGACCCGGGGCTTGCGCCGTTGGAGAGGGACAGGAAGTAGAGGCGCCCGTTCAGTTCGGCCGTGGCCTGGGTGCCGGGCCCGTTGGCGTCGGAGGTGAGCCGGGGCTCGGAGGCGAGGTCCACCACCCGGCGCACGCTGACCGGATCCAGTGGGACGGACTCGCTCTGCGCGAACGCCGGGGCCGCGCCCACCGCCACCGCCAACGCCGAAAGCCACGCACGACCGCTGACCATCCCCATGCCCGCCTCCACGCCCGCCTGCCCGCCAACTGTCCTGCTGGGAGCGCACCGTCATCACGCCCCCGCCGGGCTACAACCCGCGCCCGGTCCGACTGTCCGACAGGTTGCGCACCGCCGGCGTCACACCTGTTCCATGTGTTCACCATCTGCCGCCGCCCTCGGGAGCCCTCACCTCGACGGCCGGCTTCTGTCACACGCCCCCAGCTCCCGCGACAGTGCGGTTGACGCAGGGCGCCGGATGTCTTGCTGGGTGCTGGTGCGCTGTGATCCGGAGGGCGCACCGGCCATGTCGATGGGTGTCTTCACTTGGGGTGTGACTGAAGCAGGGCGGACATGGTCTGTTGCTCCTCTCTCGAACCCGTACGAGGAGTGATGTCCATGAAGCGCATCTTGTCATTGATGATCGCCACGCTGGCCCTTGCCTGCTCGGGCCCAGACATGCACGACGCAGGTGAGGAGGGGGGCGAATCCCTGGCCACCCAGGAGAACGCCGCGAGCTACTACGTCTGCGGTGCGCCGGTGTTCAGTTGCCCGTCTGGCTACACCATCCTCAATCAGTTCTGTTCGGCGCACTGCACGACGCTGGGCTATCCGTGTACGCCCTATGGCTACAACGAAACCCTCTGTTACAAGCCGGATCCCATCACCGGAACCATCAGCGCGACCCCCACGAATGTGCGCATCAACCTGGATGTGACGCAGACGGGGACGACGAACATCTGCTTCGACGTCAGCGGCATCTCCGAGGGAGAGGTCTGGGTGAGCGTGAACAACCAGACCGAGACGCTCTTCGCGCGCGGCGACAACTTCTGCCAGTCCGCGCCCTGGATCACCGCGGGCAACAGCTTCGCGTTCAAGCTCTACGCGGGCAGGGCGCACACCTCGCTGCTCGCCACCGCGACCGTAACGGGAGAGGGCTACCACGGAGGCACCAATCCGCCCCCGCAGTGTGGCCCCTGCCAGTCGGGCTACTCCTGCTTCTGCGGCGACCGCGTGTGCCGCCGCGAAGGCACGCTCTGTCCGTGAGGTGAGCCACGAAGCCGGGGGATGACACCGTCCCCCGGTTTCGTGCCGGAGCAGGCTCTCCATTGGGCGGGGTAGGGTGTGAACCACTCCTATGGAGAACAGGCACAAGGCGATGAACGAACTGCTTGAGGAGATATCGCGCCTCCACGTTCCCAATCCGCCTGCGACGCCGGAGCAACTGGATGCGTTCGAGCAGCGCGTGGGCTGGCGCCTGGACCCGGACCTGCGCGTTTTCTACCTGCATTGTGACGGGGCCCAGTTGTTCGCGCAGCGGGAGCCCACGTTCGGCTTCGTCGATCCCGCCTTCACGTTCCTGCCGCTGTCACGGATTGCCCTCGCGCGAGTGATTATGCGCGATGCGGATACGGATCAGGCTGGCCCGCCGTCCTGGTATGCCATCTGTGAGGTCCGGGACAGCAACTACATCCTTCTCGACGTCAGCCACCAGGAAGGGGGGCGCTACCCCATTCGCGATGGCTACAACGAAGCGTTCCCTGACCCCGAGTATTGCGCGCAGATCGCCAGCTCGTTTCAGGAGTTCCTCGCGGGGGCGCTGCGGTTCCAGGGGCGTTGGTTCTGGCTTCGGACCGAAGAATGACTATGGCTGCACGGCGGAGTTCAACGTCCGCATTCGCCACACCGTGAACGTGTGCAGCCGCCGTCCCCGGAAGACACCCGTGAGCTTCACCGGGCCCTCCACGGAGCCAAAGCGTTGCACCAGTTCCTCCGGCGGCGCCGCGCCGTTCTCCGAGCACCACAGCACGTCCTGCCCGGGCTTCAATTCCAGCTCAGGCCAGAGGTCATACTGGCTCTTGCGCCGTGACGGCCCCACCGTGTCCGTCTCCACGCCCGCCGTGTACGCGACCTGCGAAGCCAACTGGTACGTGGGCGCGTAGACCGCCGTGGGACCCGGCGCCATGCCCGGGAACAACTGCTCCGGCGCCCGCAACCGCTCCAACACACCCCAGCCGTGAGTCCTCGCCAGCACCACGTCGCGCTCGAACGTCAGCACCGGGAACAACAGGTGCGACGTCACCGCCAGCACCACGGCCATCCCGCTCCACGCAGCCGCCCGCTGCCACACCGGTCGCATCCCCGCGACGCCAATGCACGCGGCCACGTACGCCGCCGCAGGCCAATTGGCCTCGCCCCGTGTCTTCGCCGCCGCGTAGCCGAAGAACAGCAGCGGAATCACCGCCGCCATGCGCAGCAGGAACTGCTCCTTCGGTCCGCGCACCGCGTACACCAGCGCCAGCGGGAACAGCACCGGCCCGCCCATGGCGAACTGTCCCGCCACGTACTCGCCGAACGTCGCCCAGCCGCCGCTCCCGCCCAGACCGTGGTTCAACTGGAACTTGAACCCCACCCACTCATGGCTCGCGTTCCACAACACCACCGGCAGGAAGCACAGCAACCCAAGCCCCGCCGTCAGCCACGCTCCCGCCGGCAACCGCCGAGCCCGCAGCGCCGCGACCATGAACGTCAGCCCCAGCAGCACGGACGGATACTTCGACAGCAGCGCGAGCCCACACGACAGCCCCGCCAGCACCCACTTCTCGCGGTAGAGCGCCCACAGCCCCAGCGCCCAGAACAGCAGCATCGGCGAATCCGGCGTGGCCCAGACCCCGGAGAGGATGCCCACCGGCACCGCGCTCCACAGCGCCAGCGCGCGCCAGGCTGCGTCCCTGGACCGATACACGTCCAGCGCCAGCCCCCACACCGCCACGCCCGTGCCCAGCCCGCACAGGAGCGCCGTCCCCCGGATGCCCAGCGCGGCGATGAGCCACGCCACCATCGGCGGATGGTCGAAATATCCCCATGCGAGATGCCGGGCCCATTGCCAGTAATAGGTTTCGTCGAAGTAGACGTCCGTTCCCAGCGCCAGCGCGAGCCGCACCACGACGCCCATCCCCACCAGGGCGAGGCACGTCTTCATTCCCGGGCCGGGGCTGGAGTGGGCGGACGCACGCACGCCCCCGGACAAAGCGCACCGGAGGGCCGTTGGCCAGCGGGGAGTGAGACCATTTCAGCTTGCCCCCGCGAACCCAGGCTCACAATGTGAAGGGCCGCGAAGCCGCAGCACACCGGGAGTACCCCATGGCAGACCATCCCCCCTCCGCCCATACCAACCGTCTGGCCCAGGAGCCGTCGCCGTACCTGCGCCAGCACGCCACGAATCCCGTGGACTGGTACCCCTGGGGGGACGAAGCCCTGGCCCGCGCTCGCGCGGAGAACAAGCCCATCCTGCTCTCCGTGGGCTACTCCGCGTGCCACTGGTGCCACGTCATGGCCCACGAGTCCTTCGAGCACCCCGACATCGCGCGCCTGATGAACGAGGGCTTCATCAACATCAAGGTCGACCGCGAGGAGCGCCCCGACCTGGATCAAATCTACCAGGGCGTCGTGCAGCTCATGGGGCAGGGCGGTGGCTGGCCCCTCACCGTGTTCCTCACGCCGGACCTGCGCCCCTTCTACGGCGGCACCTACTTTCCGCCCTCGGACCGCTACGGCCGGCCCGGCTTCCCGCGCCTGCTCACCGCGCTGCGCGACGCGTGGGAGAACAAGGCGGACGAAATCGAGGAGCAGGCCCGGCGCTTCCAGGAGGGCCTGGGCGAACTGTCCACCCACGGACTGGATGCCGCTCCCGCGCACCTGTCCGCGGAGGACATCGTCGCCATGGGCCAGTCCATGGTGAAGCGCATGGATCCGGTGAACGGTGGCTTCGGCGGCGCCCCCAAGTTCCCCAACCCCATGAACGTGGCGCTGCTCCTGCGCGCATGGCGGCGCGGCGGCGGCGAGCCCCTCAAGGCCGCGGTGTTCCACACGCTGGAGCGCATGGCGCTGGGCGGCATCTACGACCAGCTGGGCGGCGGCTTCCACCGGTACTCCGTGGACGAGCGCTGGCTGGTGCCCCACTTCGAGAAGATGCTCTACGACAACGCCCAGCTCCTGCACCTGTACTCGGAAGCAGAGCAGGTGGAGTCACGACCGCTCTGGCGCAAGGTCGTGGAGGAGACCGTCGAATACGTCCGCCGCGAGATGACCGACCCGGACGGCGGCTTCTACGCCACGCAGGACGCGGACAGCGAAGGCGAAGAGGGGAAGTTCTTCGTCTGGCATCCCGAGGAGGTCCGCGCGGCCCTGTCCGTGGGCCAGCAGTCGGACACCGTGCTGCGCCACTTCGGCATCAAGCCCGGAGGCAACTTCGAGCACGGCGCCACGGTGCTGGAGGTCGTCGTCCCCGTGGAGCAGCTCGCGAAGGAGCAGGGCCGCCCCGTGGAGGCGGTGGAGAAGGAGCTGGCCGAAGCGCGCCGCGTCCTCTTCCTCCTGCGCGAGCAGCGCGTGAAGCCGGGCCGCGACGACAAGATATTGGCGGGCTGGAACGGGCTGATGATCCGCGGGCTCGCGCTGGCCTCGCGCGTGTTCGACCGTCCGGACTGGGCGAAGCTGGCGTCGGATGCGGCGGACTTCGTGCTCGCGAAGATGTGGGACGGCAAGCGGCTGCTGCGCTCGTACCAGCACGGCCAGGGCCGCATCGACGGCTTCCTGGAGGACTACGGCGACTTCGCCTCCGGGCTCACCGCGCTCTACCAGGCCACCTTCGACGCGAAGTACCTGGACGCGGCGGACGCGCTCGCGCACCGCGCGGTGGAGCTGTTCTGGGACGAGGAGAAGCAGGCGTACCTGTCCGCTCCCCGGGGACAGAAGGACCTGGTGGTGGCGGCCTACTCCCTCTTCGACAACGCCTTCCCGTCAGGCGCGTCCACGCTGACGGAGGCGCAGGTGACGCTCTCCGCGCTCACCGGTGACGTGTGCCACCTGGACCCGCCGGAGCACTACGTGGCCAAGCTGCATGATCAGCTGGTGCGCAACCCCATGGGCTACGGCCACCTGGGGCTCGCGGCGGACTCGCTGGTGGACGGCGCGTCGGGCGTCACCTTCGCGGGGACTCGCGAGGCCGTGGCCCCGCTGCTGGCCACCGCGAACCGCACCTACGCGCCGGTGTTCTCCTTCGGCTGGAACGACACGGGCTCCGCTCCGCCCGCGCGCCTCCAGGAGCTCTTCGAGGGACGCGACCCGGTGGAAGGGAAGGGCGCCGCGTACCTCTGCCGCGGCTTCGTCTGCGAGCGGCCCGTCACGGAAGCAGGCCTGCTCGCGGAGCGACTGGTGGCGGCCCCGGGCCACTGACGCGGCCCGGGACTCGCGCGTGACTACTTCACGTCCGTGACCTGGAGCGAACCGATGAGGGGCGTGATCTCCGCGTTCCCCTCGTAGCCCACGTAGAAGTGGGTGGCGTCCGCGACGGGCTGGTTGAAGGTCGGATCCAACTGGGTCCACTCGCCCACGAAGGCCTCCACCCACTCGTGCCAGTACAGCGCGGGCACGCCGTCGGAGTTCACCATGTAGATGACGCCGTCCACGCGGCGCGCGGGGATGCCGGACGCGCGCAGCATCGCCACCGTGAGCAGCGAGTGCTCCGTGCAGTCGCCCTTCTTCTGGCGCAGCACGTCCGTGGCCCGGTCCGCGCTGGCGCCGTAGTCCTTCTGCAGGTTGCTGTACACCCACGCGGACAACATCCGCGCCGCCGTGTACGCGTCCTTCTCCTCGCGGATGATGCTCTTGGCCTGCGCCTTGATGGCCGGCGCGTCCGCCTCCACCGCGAGCGTGGACTTGAGGTTCTCCCCCTTGTCGGGGTCCGCCACCGGCCGGGCCGCGCGCCCCTTGGGCGAAGGCGGCGCCGCCAGCAGCGTCACCTCCACGCGGCCGTCCGGCAGCCGCTGGTACTTCTGCCGGTACGTGTCCTGCTGGAACTTCTCCGGCAGGTTCTTCATCACCAGCTTCACCTGGCCGGGAATCTCGCGCGCCTTCGCGGGCAGCGGCTTGGGCAGCACCACGCGCGTGAGGCCGAACACCTCCACCAGGTCCATCCGCTTCGCGACGGACTCGGACTCGGCCCGCGCCTGCATCGTCTGGCCGAAGTCCACCCGCACCATCTTGCCGTCCGTCGTCAGGAAGGCCGCCACCGGCACCTTCTCCTTGTCCGACAGCGTGCTCACCCGCGACAGCTTCACCTTCACGCCGCCCAACATCTGCTCCTCGGGCGCCTCCACCGTGGTGACGGTGCGGTAGCCCTCCAGGTCCGTGCCGTCCAGCGCCACGCCCTCCACCTTCTGGCCGCGCAGCAGTGCCACGCGAGCCTGGTCCGCGTCCTCCACCGTCTCCTTGGGCAGCGGCATGGGCTTGAGCACTTCATCCGGCTGGCCCGGGCGCTTGCGCACCACGCGCAGGGAATCACCCGTCACCGTGCCCACCAGCTCGTTGTCCCCGCCGTCGCCCTTCTGCGTGACGGTGAAGGACAGGAGCTTGCCGCCCGGCTTCGCTTCGTAGACGCGGACCTCGCGGTGAACGCGCTCCGACACACGCGTGCCCACCTGCGCCTTGAAGATGAGCTCGTTGATGCTCTGCGCCTTGTTGCCCGGCAGCACCGTCAGGTCGGTGAAGAACCAACCCACCTTCTTGTCCATCAGGTACAGGCCGAAGTACTCGCCGCCCTTGGGGCGCGGGGCCTTCAGCGCGTCGGAGAGCTCCTGGGCCTGCGGGGCCTGGGACGTCTTCGCCTGCGCCTTGGCCGCCGCGGCCTTCACCTGGTTCTTCAGTGCGGGGGCCTGGGCCCAGGCCGCGGAGGGCGCCCCCGTCAGCAGGGCGAGCAGGCTCAACAATCCCAGACGGGTGCGTCGCATCGGTCGGTTCATGGAAGGCATCTGCTCGCTCCTGATGGGGGACTACAGGCGCTTGGTCAGGATGATGAGGTCGTCACCCTGCTTGTAGAAGTCGCGCAGGCGCGCCTCTTCGCCGTACTTCATGGACGCGTAGAAGCCGCGCGTGGGGCCGTAGGCCTCCGTGGCGCTCGTCTCCACGCGGATGAGCCGCGCCTTGCGGCGGCGCAGGTCGCCCTCCATGGAGGACACCAGCTGCGCGCCAATGCCCTGGCCGCGAACTTCCGGCGCGGAGGCAATCCAATACAGGTCGAACGCGTGCTCCGTCATCGGCGTGGGGCCGTAGCAGCAGTAGCCCACCAGCCCGCCGCCGTCCTGCCCGCGGTCCGCCACGAGGATGGAGTAGTCCCGGTTGCCCGCGGTGAGCGCGGTGTCAACCAGCTCGATGGCGCAGTCCTGCTCCTCCTGCGAGAAGGTTTCGATTCGCCGGATCAACGCGGCGAGCGGTTCCCGGTCCTTTCTTTCGAGTGTGCGGATTTCCATGGGCTCTTTCGAGAGCGACCTCCACGAGTCGCGAGGCCAGGGTCGCGTAGTCCATGCCGGCGGCCTGCGCCGCCTTCGCGTACCCCGCGCCCGGGTGAAGGTCGCAGTTGGGGTTGATGTCGATGACGTACGGCACACCCTCGGGCGACACCCGAAGGTCCACGCGTCCATAGTCCTGGCAATCCAGCGCTGCAAATGCTTCCAGCGCTGTCTGGATGCAACGCGCTTCCTGCACTGCGTCGAGCCGGCAGGGCCCCGTGGGCGAGTCCCGGTACTCCGGTGACTCCGCCTCCCACTTGGCCCGGTACGACACGATGTTCGGCCGGTCGTCGAACGCGCGACCGAAGTGGATCTCCGTGAGCGGCAGCGCCTGACGCGGGCTGTTGCCGAGCAGGGGCACGTAGATCTCCCGCCCCTGGATGAACTGCTCCACCAGCGCGGGCTGGTGGAAGGTGCGCAGCACGGACTCGCACGCCCGCACGAGCGCCGAGCGCTCCGTCACCACGGAGTCGAAGTCCATGCCCACGCTGGCGTCCTCGCGCGCGGGCTTCACGATGAGGGGCCACGGCAGGTCCACCGCCAATGCGTCCTCGCGCTTGCGCACCACGAAGGAGGCGGGGGTGGAGACGCCGTGGGCGCGCAGGATGTCCTTGGCCTTGGGCTTGTGCAGCGCCAGCCCCAGCGACAGGGCGGACGAGCCGGTGTACGGCAGGCCCAGCGCGTCCAGCAGGCAGGGGACGGCCATCTCTCCGCGGCTGTCCGCGGCCAGCGACTCGCAGAGGTTCACCACGAGGTCGGGCTGGAGGAAGCGCAGGGCCTCCACGAAGTCCAGCTTGTCTCCTTCGATGGCGAGCGGCTCGGCGACCACGCCGTCCCGGCTGAGCGCGTGGGCCAGGCTCTCGGCCACCCGGACCACGTCCTCGCGGGCTTCGCGCCCGGGGTCGTCCTCGAGGAGGTCGTGGTCACGATTGTGCAGCAGGATGATGTGCATTCGGAGTGCCCCGAGGGTTAGCACGTCCCCACGGACCTTCCCAGCCTGTGGCGTGGTGGCCGGTCGGTCCCTCACAGGGCTACCGCCTGCCAGGGTATGCGCTACGGTGGGTGGACCCGTCGGAGCGGAAACCGGCCACCCCGGCTTCAGGTCCCGACAAGGACGACATGCGGATTCGCGACCCCATCCACGGCGTCATCCCGGTGAGCGACCCGGAGAAGGCCGTCATCGACAGTCGCTTCTACCAACGTCTTCGCTACGTCCGGCAGCTGGGCTTCGGGGACATGGCCTTCCCTGGCGCCACCCACACCCGCCATGCCCACTGCCTGGGCGCCATGTTCGTCGCCTCGCGCGTCTTCAACGCCGTGGCCAGCCGCTCCGACCTGCCGGACGATGTGCGTGAACATTTCTGCACCGCCGTGCGTCTGGCGGTCCTCTGCCACGACCTGGGGCACATGCCCCTGTCGCACGCGTCCGAGCGCATCGCGCCCCGGCGGTCCCTGCTGCGGCTGCCTGGCTGGCTGGACTCCGTGGCGGAAGGGGAGCAGGCGACCCACGAGGACTACACGGCGAAGCTGCTCCTGGACAGCTCGCTGACGGAGATCATCCAGAAGGAGTTCGGCTCGCGCGGCATCACCCCCATGGCGGCGGTGGCGCTGATTACCGGTGCGAAGCCTCCCAAGGATCCAGGCTTCACGTACAAGGGCGTGGACTGGACGCCGCTCCTGCGCGCCATCGTCTCCGGCGAACTGGACGCGGACCGGATGGACTACCTGCTGCGCGACTCGTTCTACACGGGCGTGAACTACGGCCGGTATGACATGGATTGGATCGTCTCCAACCTGAACCCGGCGGTGAAGGACGGCAAGGCGGTGCTGGCCCTGTCGCGCGCGGCGGCGTTCGCGTTCGAGGACTTCCTGCTCAGCCGCTACCACATGTTCGTGTCGGTGTACCTGCACCACACGTCGGTGAACTTCGACCACATGCTGCGCCGGTACTACGAGGAGACGCCCGGCGAGTTCGAGATTCCCCACGACCCGGAGGCCTTCCTCCTCTGCGACGACGCGGCGCTCTGGTACACGCTGCGCCGTTCGAAGAACCGGTGGGCGGAGCGCATCAGCCGCCGCCAGGGCTTCAAGCTGCTGGCGCAGTTCACGGAGCGCGACACCGGCTACGACCTGGAGGTTCTCAACAGCGCGCTCACCAGCGGCGGCTTCGAGCACTACACCGTGCTGTCCAAGGGAGCGCTCAGCAAGTACGTGGGGTCCTCCGGGGCCGGCGGCAACCCGGGGTTGTTCATCCTGGACGTGTCCACGGGGCGGCTGACGGAGGTGGCGCGCTACACGCCGCTCTACCAGCGCTACAGTGGCGCGGTGCGACTGACGCGGCTCTACGTCCGGCCGGACCAGGCGGAGCGGGCGCGCGAGATGATGGGCCGGCTGCTCGGCCAGACGACGCAATCCTGAAGGACGACGGTGCAACCATGAGCGAGCCCCTTCCTGGCATGGGCCTCTTCGCGCCCCACACTCCCGTGGAGCCCCGGCCCTCCTCGGTGGTCATCCTCTACCGGCGCATGCACGCCAGCGTGGAGGTGTTCTGGGTGAAGCGCGAGCGCGCGCTCACCTTCGCGGGCGGTTTCTATGCCTTCCCCGGCGGCAAGCTGGACAAGGACGACCACGACGTCCCCGTGCAGGGTGCCCAGGGAGAAGAGGCCGCGCTGCGCTCCGCGGCGGCGCGCGAGCTGTTCGAGGAAGCGGGCGTGCTGGTGGCGGAAGGCGCGCGGGAGCTGTCTCCGGAGGCGCTGGAGGAGGGGCGCGCGGGGCTGCTCGCGGGCACGGTGAAGTGGAGCGAGTGGCTGACGCGTCACGCGCTGTCCCTGCGCGCGGAGGACCTCAAGCCCGCGGGGCGCTGGGTGACGCCGCCGGCCATCCCGGTGCGCTTCGACACGCGCTTCTACCTGGTGGAGCTGCCGGAGGGCGCGGCGGCGAGCATCATCCCGGGCGAGCTGACGGAGGGCGCGTGGATCCGCCCGGAGGACGCGCTGTCTCGCTGGAGCGACGGCTCGGCGCTGCTGCATCCGCCCGCGCAGCACGCGTTGCAGGTGCTGTCCGAGTTCACGGACGAAGCGGACGCGCGCGCGAAGCTGAGCACGCCGCCGTACTGCCCGGGCTACGTGGCCCAGCGCATCGAGTTCCAGCGCGGCGTGCGCGTGGTGGCGCTGGAGACGCCTACGCTGCCTCCGGCGACGCACACCAACGCGTACGTGCTGGGCACGGGCGACCTGCTCATCGTGGACCCGGGTTCGTCGGACGTGAAGCAGTACGCGAAGCTGCTGTCGCTGGTGGCGGGCCTGAAGGCGGAGGGCGCTCGTCCAGTGGCGGTGGTGCTCACCCACCACCACGGCGACCACGTGGGCGGGGCGCTCGCGGTGAAGGAGCGGCTGGGCATTCCGCTCTGGTGCCATGCGCGCACGGCGGACCGGTTGGACTTCCCGGTGGAGCGGCTGCTCGAAGACGGCGAGGTGCTGAACCTGGACGGGCCGATGGTGCAGCGCTGGCACGTGCTGCACACGCCGGGACACGCGCGCGGTCACCTGTGCCTGGTGGACTCGCGCAGCAAGGCGGCCATCGTGGGGGACATGGTGGCGAGCGTGGGCTCCATCGTCATCGACCCGCCGGAAGGCAACATGGTGGAGTACCTCACGCAGCTGAAGCGGCTGCGCGACTGGCCCGTCACCACGCTGTACCCCGCGCACGGGTCACCGGTGCCGGATGGCCCGGGCAAGCTGAACGAGTACCTGCGTCACCGCGCCCAGCGCGAGGCCCTCATCCTGGAGGCCGTGCCCGCGACGGGCGCGACGCTCGCGGAGGTGGTGGCCACGGCCTACGCGGACACGCCGCCCCTCTTGCATCCGGTGGCGGAGCGCAGCGCCCTGGCCTCGCTGGAGAAGTTGGTGGCGGAGGGCCGCGTGCGCGAAGAGTCCTTCACCTGGTTCCGCGTCGGGGCTTAGCTAGAAGCTGCCCATCAGGCCCAGGTGCGGGCCCTTGCTGCTGTAGGTGGCCACGGGCATCAGGCGCACGGTCGGAGCGGGGGCCGCCTGCATCGCGGCCTCCTGGCGCAGGGCGTTGGCGTTGGACAGTTCGAAGCCCGCGCTCGCGCCCACCACCGGCAGAATGAAGAGGGCGGCGTTGAGGGCTGGCGGCGCCTCCGTGCCTCCGCTGTTCACCAGCGTGAGCGCCAGGAACGTCGCGCCCCAGCCCACCATGCTCCCGGCCACCGTCGCGCCCACGCGGCCGCGCCCGCCCATGAAGCGGCCGCCCGCGTACGTGCCCACCGGGATGCCGATGATGCCTCCCGCCGCGGCGCCCGCGACGGCCATCACCAGGCACTCGTCACAGCCCACCGTGGCGGACCCCAGCAGGTACCCCACCGAGCCCAGCACCGTCGCGCCCACGACGCCACCCGCCGTGCCGCTCAGCACCTCCACCGCCACGCGCGGCACCGGGTCCTTCGCGGCGGGCGGCGCGGACTTCACGGAAGGCAGCGCCTGGGAGGGAACGGAGGTGCGCGTCGGGATCTCGTCACCCTGGGTGACGTCCGGCGGCGGAGGCACGTCCTCGTCCGGCGCGCCCACCAGCGGTGGGGGCGTGAGGCTCCCGGCGGGAGCCCGTGCGGGCTCGGCCGGGGTCTCCTGGGCGGAGGCCAGGCCCGACACGAGCAGCAGGGCGAGAAGTGTGGACAGACGTGTGCGCTTCACCAGGACTTGAGGCTACCGCAAGGGCTGCGTCGGCGTCGCGCTGTCACCGGAAGTGGGCGTCTCCTCGCGAGGGCGGCGGCGCAGGGCCCGGTAGACGAGCGGCGCCACGGCCAGCAGCGCCTGCGGCACCAGCGACAGCGCATCCGGATACAGGCCCAGCATGTCCACGTAGATGAAGCGCACCGGCACCAGCGGCAGCGCGCCCACCTCCTGCAACGAGTGGATGCCCTTGCCCAGCAGCATCACCGCCGTCACCACCATCACCACCGTGGAGAGGTTGAAGAGCGTCTTCATGGGCAGCCGGTAGCCCATGCGGTTGATGAAGAGCACCAGCACCGCCAGGGCCACGATGCCGCCCACCACGCCCCAGACCACGCCCGCCGCGGAGTCCACCGCCAGGCCCTGGAGGAAGATGGCCGTCTCGAAGCTCTCACGCAGCACGGACGTGAACGCGATGACGAACAGGCCCACCGTGCTGCCCCGGCCCAGCGCGCCCTGCATCTTCTGGCGCAGCTCACCCATGAAGTGGCTCACGTTGGCGCGCGCGTTGAGCCACAGCGCCGCGTACAGCAGCATGCCCACCGCCACCAGCGCGGTAATTCCCTCCAGCCACTCGCGCTGCGCGCCCGCCAGCAGCTTGCGGCCCACGATGTACGCGAGGGCACCCGCGATGAGCGCGGACACCCAGCCCGCGTGCACCACTCGCACCTGGTCCATGGCCTTCATCTTCTTCAGCGCCGCCAGCAGCGCCGTGACGATGATGGTCGCCTCGAAACCTTCACGCAGCAGGATGAGCAGCGTGAGCCACGCCACGGACAGCAAGTCCGTGGTGCTCCCGGTCGTCTTTCGCGCCTGGTCCAACAGCGACAGCAGCTCGCGCCCCTCGTCCTGCAGGTGCGGGCTCTTGCGCTCCGCGGCGAGCCGCGCCTGCATGAAGGCCTCTTCCAGCTTCTGGGTGAGCTCCGGATCTCGCCCGCGCAGCTTGGGCTCCACCGGCTCCAGGCCGTTGAGGTACGCGTCCAGGAGCGCGTTCTTCGCGCCCACGTAGTCGCCCTCCGCGCCCATGCGCATCGCGTGGCCCACCGCCGCGCGCGCGTTGAGGAGCACCTTCTCCTCGTCCGCGTCCGGCATGTTCTGGCGCAGGCACGCCACCTTGTCCGCGCCGAACGTCTTCGCCAGCTCCGCGTCCGTGGACGTGGCCAGCCGCTCCAGCGACACGTTGGGCGGCTCGCCCTGGCACGGCGGCTGGCGCAGGGTGAAGACGAAGAAGGCCAGCGACCAGCGGTCGTCCTCGGTGAGCGTGGGGAAGGCCGGCATCGCCGTGCCGGGCACGCCGAAGCTGGTGGTGTTGAAGGCCTTGTAAGGCGTGAGCCCGTCCTCCATCAGCTCCGGGTCGTGGAAGTTCGCCGGCCGAGGCTCCATGTTGGCCGCGATGGCCACGTCCGCCTTGCCCTCCACTCCGTGGCACGCCGTGCAGTTGGCCTGGAAGAGCTTCTTGCCGTGCTCCAGGTCCGGCGCCACGCGAGGGCTGCGCGCCAGGCCACCCGCCAGCACCAGGCTCTCCACCAGCTCACCGCAGTCGCGGCTCACGCCCTCCGGGTCCTTCGCTTCATTGACGCGCGCCTGGATGGCCTCCACGCGGGGCACGAACGTGGCCGCCGCCGGGCCCAGGTCCTTCGCCGCCGACAGTGCCTCCGCCGCGAAGCTCTTCTGCTCCGTCAGCTCGAACTCCGACTGCGACGACACCGCCGCCGGATAGTCCGCCTGAAGGTACTGGAGGATGCCCACCAGCCGGTGCCAGGTGCGCCCCTCGTCGGTAGCCGGAGCTTCAGCCCGGGCAGAAGAGGACAGCGCGAGCAGCAGGCACAACGTGAGGGAGGCGGCGTGTTTCACGGCCGTCTTCTACCAACCACGTCACGGGCGTTCAATTCTGCGAATCAAAATCAAATTATGAGACCCCCCTCAGGAACCGAGGGGGGCACACGGGTCAACACCCGGGGTGTTCCCGGGGACGACTCAGCGCTAATTGAGCTCGCAGTACTGCGGGTAGGTCCGGCACGGATAGCAGGGGCCGCCCGGGCCGTAGTAGCAGACCTCTCCGACGGCACAGACGCCGTTATCCGGGCAGATCCGCAGCTCCTGCTCCTGTGCGCCCAACTCCGCGGCCGTGCCTTCGTCGATGGGCCCGCCACAGGCCGCCAGGCCCAGCACCGCGAACAGCCCCAGTCCACGAATCAGGTGACGACGCATGCACGCTCCTTCGGTGAGAGGAACCCGCACGGTAAGTCAGCCAGCAAACGCCAGGAATAAGGGCTAGCCCTGACGCTCGTAGGTGAAGAAACCGAAGGGCAAGTCGCCTTCCGAGTGCCGTTCCTCCTCCACCAACCTCCATCCGGTCAGGTCCACCGATGGGAAGAAGGCGTCGCCTGGGAAGTCCCGCTCGATGCGGGTGAGGTAGAGCCGCTGCCACAGCGCTTGCGTCTGCGCGTAGAGGTCCGCGCCGCCCGCGATGAAGACCTCGCTGTCTCCGGCTTGTCGCAGGGCGTCGTCCACGGTGTGGGCCACGTGGACGCCTAGTGGGGCGGCCCAGTCGCGCTGGCGGGTGAGCACCACGGTGGTGCGGCCGGGCAGCGGCCTCCCGATGGAGTCGTACGTCTTGCGACCCATGACCAGGGTGTGGCCCATGGTCAGACGTTTGAAGCGCGCCAGGTCCAGCGGCAGGCGCCAGGGCAGGGTGTTGCCCTGACCGATGACGCGGTTCGCTGCCATGGCGACGATGGCGGAGATGCGCGGGCTCATACGGCGACGGGCGCCTTGATGGCGGGGTGCGGGTCGTAGCCTTCCAGCGTGAAGTCCTCGTAGCGGAAGGCGAACAGGTCCTTCACGTCCGGGTTCAGGTGCATGCGCGGCAGCGGGCGCGGTTCGCGCTTCAGCTGCTCCTGCGCCTGCTCCACGTGGTTCAGGTACAGGTGCGCGTCACCGAGGGTGTGGATGAACTCGTGCGCGGTGAGGCCCGTGGCCTGCGCCACCATCATCGTGAGCAGCGAGTACGACGCGATGTTGAAGGGCAGCCCCAGGAAGATGTCCGCGCTGCGCTGGTAGAGCTGGCAGGAGAGCTTCCCGTCGGCCACGTAGAACTGGAACATCACGTGGCAGGGCGGCAGCTTCATGGAGGGCACGTCCGCCACGTTCCACGCGCTCACCAGGTGCCTGCGCGAGTCCGGGTTCTTCTTCAGCCCGTCCACCAGCTGCCGCATCTGATCCACGTGGCCGCCGTCCGGCGTGTTCCAGGAACGCCACTGGTGGCCGTACACGGGGCCCAGGCTGCCGTCGGCGTTGGCCCACTCGTCCCAGATGGTGACCCCCACCTCCTGGAGCGAGCGCACGTTCGAGTCGCCCCGGAGCATCCACAGGAGCTCATGGATGATGGACTTCAGGTGGAGCTTCTTCGTCGTCACCAGGGGGAAACCCTGGGTGAGGTCGAAGCGGAGCTGGTGGCCGAAGAGGCTCAGCGTCCCCGTGCCGGTCCGGTCGCCCTTCTTCGTCCCGTGCTTCAGGACCTGCTCCATCAGACTCAGGTAAGGCTGCATGGGCCCCTTTTTCCCTAGGTGGGGTCAGGCAGGCGAGCAAAATATCGGCCGCTGTCCACCCGCGCACGGCGTCACCGTGTCGCATCGTTAAACAAGGGCTGCCATGAAGATTTACACGAAGACCGGCGACGCCGGAGAGACAGGCCTCTTCGGCGGCGGCCGTGTGGCGAAGGACGACGCGCTGGTGGACGCCTACGGCGAGGTGGACGAGCTCAACGCCACGCTGGGCCTTGCTCGCACGTTCCCGCTGCCGGCGGACCTGGAGCACTTCCTCCAGCGCATCCAGGACCAGCTCTTCACGGTGGGTGCGGTGCTGGCCACGCCGCCGCACACCAAGGCGGCGGCCCACATCCCGGAGCTGCGCCCGGAGTGGGTGGAGGAGATGGAGCGCCACATCGACCGCTACGAGGAGGAGCTGCCGAAGATGACGCACTTCATCCTCCCGGGAGGCTCGTCCGCGGCCGCGGCGCTGCACCTGTCCCGCACGGTGTGCCGCCGCGCCGAGCGCCGGGTGGTGACGCTGCTTCGCGAGGACAAGGCCCCGCCCGCCGTGGCCATGTACCTGAACCGCCTGTCGGACCTGCTCTTCGTGGTGGCCCGGCTGGTGAACTTCCGCGCCGGGCTGCCGGACGTGAAGTGGATCCCCGAGAAGCCGACGAAGTAAGCCGTGTACGCGACACAACTGCCCACTGCCCGGCTCCGGCAGCTCGCCCAGGACGTGGGCTTCGACCTCATCGGCTTCGCGCGCGCGGAGCCCATTCCGCCGTCGTCGCTGATGTCGTGGCTGGAGGCCGGCTACGACGCGGACATGGACTGGATGGGGTCGCGCGCGGAGGAGCGGCTCGACGTGTCGGTGCTCCTTCCGGGCGCGCGCACGGTGCTGTCCTTCGCGAACAACTACTGGCGGGATGATGAGCCCTCGCAGGGCTCGCCCATCGCGCGCTATGCGAGGGGCCGCGACTACCACTCCACGCTGCGCGACCGGATGAAGGCGTTCCGGAAGACCATCAACGCCTGGTACCCGGGGCTGGGCACCTACGGCGGCGTGGACAGCGGGCCGATGATGGAGAAGGTCTGGGCCGCTCGCGGCGGCCTGGGCTACGTGGGCAAGAACGGCTGCCTCATCACGGAGTCGCACGGCTCGTGGGTGCTGCTGGCCACGCTCATCCTGGACGCGGAGGTGGACGCGTACCCGGATGGACCGGTGGCGGACCGTTGCGGCTCCTGCCGACGGTGTCTCATGGCGTGTCCCACGGGCGCGCTGGTGGGCAACCGGCAGGTGGATGCGCGCGCGTGCCTGTCGTACCAGACCATCGAGAACCGCGACCGCGACGTGCCGGAGGCGTTCCGGCTCAAGTTCGACAACCTCATCTTCGGCTGCGACATCTGCCAGCAGGTGTGCCCGCTGAACCGCAAGCCAGTGTTCGCGGAAGACGAGCGCTTCGTGCCCCGCGCGGTGGCGTCGCTGGGCACGCTGGAGCTGGCGGCGCTGACACCCGAGCAATACAAGGAACTCATTCCAGGCACGGCGCTGGCGCGCGCGCGGTACGACGGTTTGAGGCGCAACGCTGTGTATGCACTCGGTGTCGCACGGCAGGTGCACGCCCGGCCGCTGCTCGAAAAACTCAGCGGCGACGACAGCGAGCTGGTACGCAGCGCCGCACGATGGGCGCTTCTGCAACTGGAGCCGTGACGCCGTCCTCCGCGACGCCGCCGCTCGGGCGGGTGTACGCGGCGCTGACGGTGCAGGTGCTGATCAGCGCGGGCACGTACCTGGCCGCCAAGCGGGCGATGACGGAGCTGTCGCCGTTCACGGTGGTGCTGTGGCGATTCCTCGTCTGCGGCGTCGCGTTCGTGACGCTGCTCGCGGTGACGCCGGGGCCCAAGCTGCCGCCGCGCCATGCGTGGCCGCGCATCGTGCTGCTGGGGTTGATGGGCGGGCCGGTGAACCAGACGCTGTTCTTCTCCGGCCTGTCGCGCTCCACGGCGGCGCACGCGGCGCTGTTCTACGCGCTCACGCCGCTGGGCGTGTACGTGGCCAGCCTGGTGCTGGGCCGGGAGCGCGCGTCCACGCGGACGACGGCGGGCATCCTCACGGCGTTGGTGGGCGTGGTGGTGCTGCTGCTGGGCCGGGGACTCGCAAGCGCGAGGGGCACGCTGGTGGGAGACCTGCTCATCCTCGCGGCGGTGGTGGCGTGGGTGGTCTACACGACGGAGGGAAAGCCCCTGGCCACGGAGCATGGGCCGCTGCGCGCGACGGCCTGGACGATGACGGTCGCCACGGTGTTGCAGCTGCCGCTCGCCCCGTTCGTGCTGGAACCCGAGGCGCTGTGGGCCTCCAGCGCCTCGGCGAAGGCCTCCATCGTCTACGTGGGGCTGATGACGTCGGTGGTGGCGTACCTGCTCTGGTCCTACGCGCTGTCGAAGGTGCCCGCGTCGCGCGTGGCCATCTTCTCCAACCTGCAGCCAGCGGTGACAGCGCTCGTCGCGTGGCTCTTCCTGGACGAAGCGCTGCACTGGGAGCTGGCGCTGGGTGGCGCGCTGGTGCTCGTGGGCGTGCGGCTGACGCAGAGCGCGCCGGTGAAGACCGCGCCGGTGGTGGTGCGCGCGAGCTGAAGGCGTTGACCCGTGAAGGGTGGCGGACGCACGCTGCCGTCCATGCTGCGTCCCGGAGAGGACTTGCTGAAGGTCGAGGACCGACTGTGGCTGCTCACCGCGGCGACGGGGAAGGGCGTCTATGACTTCGCCTTCGACCGGTTCTTCGCGTGCCGTCGGCCGTACGAGCTGCCGGACGAGCCCATCGAAGTCGTTGCTCGCGCGGGCGCGTGGCCCGACTACGCGGAGCGCTACCGCGAGCTGGAGGCGCAGGGCGTGCGGCTGGTGCATTCACCAGCGCAGCACCTGCTCGCGACGGAGCTGCCGCACTGGTATCCGCTGCTGGAGGACCTGACGCCCCGGAGCCTCTGGTTCGACACGCCTCCGGATGCGCGCACGGTGGAGGAGCAGCTGGGCTGGCCGGTGTTCCTCAAGGGCGCGCGGCAGACGAGCCGCCATCGCAGGTCCCTCTCCATCATCGAGAGTCCGGAGGCCTTCCGTCAGGCGATGGAGGACTACGCGCAGGACGACATCCTGCACTGGCAACAGGTGGTGTGCCGCGAGCTGCGGCCCCTGCGGCGCGTGGACGACACGCAGGGCGCGGACGCGCTGCCTCGCTCGTTCGAGTTCCGCACCTTCTGGTGGCGGCAGCAACTGGTGGGCTTCGGGCCCTACTGGTGGCAGGGGACGCCGTACGCGCTGACGCCCGGAGAAGAGCGGGACGCGCTGACGCTCGCGGGCGAAGCGGCGCGCCGGGTCGCGCTCCCGTTCCTCGTCGTCGACGTGGCCCAGGAGGTGTCCGGCCGGTGGATCGTCATCGAGTGCAATGACGGCCAGGAGAGCGGCTACGTGGGCGTGTCACCCTTCGCGCTCTGGCAGCGCGTCCTGGACCTGGAGCGCGAGCGCGCGGGCTGAAGCATGAAGCCCCCCGAAGGCAGGATGCCTCGCGGAGGGCCTCTGGCTGCGTGCGGTGCGGGAGACGGCGTCAGTCGCCGTTGGGGTCCCACTCGGAGATGTCCTTCCGGGCGGGCTCCGCCGGAACGGTGGGACGCGGCGGCGCGATGCGGGGCGGCGGCTCCTTCTTCGCCACCGGCGGAGGCGGAGGAGCGGGCGCGTCGTCGTCCGAGCGGCTCGGCTGCACGGGCTCGGCCACCACCGGCTTCGGCTCGGGCTTGCGCGGGGGCGGATCCGCGCGGGGCGGCGGCTCCGCGAAGGCATCGATGTCCGGGGCCTCCGAGCGACGGGGCTCCGGGTCGGGCGCCACGGCCGGAGAGGGCGGGGGTGGCGTGCGCTCCGGCTCGCGGGCCCTCGCCGGAACGGCCGCCTGCTGACGCCCGTTGTTCTTCGCGGGCTTCTCGTCCGACGCGCGGTAGCCCGTGCGCTCCGGGGGCGGCTCCGGCGGATCATCGTAGGAGTCGCGCACCGGCCTCGCGCGCGGCTGCTTGTTCTCTTCGTCGCCGAACGGGTCCTCCTCGCGGCGGCGGTCCTTCTCCTCGATTTCGCGCAGCTTGGCCGCTTCCGTCTTGCTCGTCCGGCGCTCGGGCGCGGCCTCCGGTGCGTCCGGCGCCCGGTTGTTCACCGCGTTGAACTGGCGGGTGCACTGGTTGCGCGTCGTCAGGCAGCCGTCGAAACAGCGCGTCAGCTTCTTGATGGCGGCGCCGTTGCCGCCGTACTCGATGGTGCAGTCCTCCTTGCACGTGGTGGCGTCCTCCTCGCAGCCGGGCGGGACGGGACCGGCCAGGGCAGGGGTTCCAAACAGGAAGCTGAGGACGACGAGGCGCGGAAGAAGACGCATGGCAAATGTGAAAGCTACCAGTCTTCCGAGCTTCCTGGGCGAGCCCCCCGCGATATCGTCAGGCCACGCCCGGCGACCGGGCGAGAGGAGACGCATGGCGGCGGTCAAGGTGGGCATCATCGGGGGCCAGGCCCTCTACCTGGCCCTGGGACTCCAGGGGCGCGGCGAACACCTCTCCGTGGAGACGCCCTTCGGGCCCCACAGCGCCCCACTCATCGCCACGGAATTGGACGGCGTCCCCATCGTCTTCGTCTTCCGCCACGGCCAGGGCCACGTCCACAACGCCACCCGCGCCCCCTACCGCGCCAACCTCTTCGCCCTGAAGACGCTCGGGGTCACCCATGTGGTCGCCACCGGCACCGTGGGCAGCCTGCGTGACGCCATCCATCCGCTGCACCTGGCCCTGCCGGATCAGGTCATCGACCGGACCTACCGCCGCCCCTGCACCTTCTACGACGACGTCGCCGTGCACGTGGAGCTGGCCCAGCCCTTCTGCGCCACCCTGCGCCAGACGCTCATCGACGCGGCCCCCAAGAGCGACACCGAGGTGCACCCCTCCGCCACCTACGTCTGCATCGAGGGCCCCTCCTTGAGCACCCAGGCAGAGAGCCAGCTGTACCGCGCCTGGGGCGCGGACCTGGTGGGTCTCACCGCCATGCCGGAGGCGCGGCTCGCCCGCGAGGCGGAGCTGCACTACGCCCTCATCGCGCTGCCCACCGACCACGACTCCTGGCGCTCGCAGCCCGTGGGTCAGGAGCCCGAAGCGCTCCTGCCGCAGTTCACCCAGCGGCTGGACGCAGTCACCGCCCACGGCGCCGCGCTCCTGCGCCGCGCGCTGCCCCGCATCGCGAGCACGCCCACCACCTGCCGCTGCGCCAGCGCGCTCGCACTGGCCATCTTCACCGACCGCACCCGCATCCCCGCGGACGTGAAGAGCCGCCTGCGCCCGCTGCTGGGCCGCTACCTGCCCTCCGGGCTCGTCTAGCGTTCAACACCCGGCACGTCGCCAGCGCCTCTGGCCGCGAGCGCTCGGCCGCCTGCCTGCTGCCGAATGCCCGGACCGACCCCACATTGGCTCCCCACAGACCCGGAGGGGGAGCCACATGGGGCTGCCACGGCTCAAGTACCTGACGTGGAGGGAGTTCGCGCGTCGGTTCTGGAAGGAAGTTGAAGAGGACACCGTCACCGACGTGGCGGCGCAGCTGTCCTACTACTTCATCTTCTCCCTGTTCCCCTTCCTGTTCTTCCTGGTCACGCTGGTGGCGTACCTGCCGTTCGCGCCCGGCGCCGTGGACGCGATGATGGAGCGCATCCGCCCGCTGGTGCCCGGCGACGCGCTGGGTGTGGTGAGCCAGCACCTGACCTCCATCGTCGGAGAGACGCGTCCCAAGCTGCTCACCGTGGGTCTCGTGGTGGCGCTGTGGACGGCGTCGCGCGGCGTGGATGCCCTGCGCAAGGCGCTCAACATGGCCTACGACGTGTCGGAGTCCCGGCCCTATTGGAAGACGCAGGGCCTGGCGCTGATGGTGACGCTGATGGGCGGCCTGCTGATTCCCCTGTCCTTCGCCATCCTGCTCCTGGGAGGGCGCGTGGGGGCGTGGGCGGCGGACAAGCTGGCGCTCATCGACGAGTTCCACCTCGTCTGGTCCTGGCTGCGCTGGCCCTTCACCGCGGCGCTGGTGATGCTGATGCTGTCGCTCTGCTACTACCTGCTGCCGGACGTGAAGCAGCGCTTCAAGTACATCACCCCGGGCTCCGTGCTTGGCACGCTGGCGTGGCTGGGCAGCACCTGGGGCTTCACCCAGTACGTGGAGCACTTCGGCAAGTACGACGTCACCTACGGCTCCATCGGTGGCGTGGTGGTGCTGCTCCTGTGGCTCTACATCTCCGGGCTCATCTTCATCCTCGGAGGGGAGCTCAACGCCATCCTCGAACACGCCTCCGCGCAGGGGAAGGCCAAGGGTGCGAGGGACTTCGGCCAGCCCGCGCCCCTGGAGCCGCCCCTCAAGACGCCCGGTGCGGCCAAGAGCGCCGCCAGCGCCCGGAAGACGCGGCTCGCGCTGTTCAAGCGCAAGCGCCGCGTGGCGGAGGGCAAGGACCCGGAGCCCCCGGGGCTCGAGCAGGACGGGAGTGACAACCCGTCCGTGCACTGAGAGCGCCGGGGACCGGAAAGGGGCGGCTACTGCTTGGGCAGCTTGGCCTGGATGGCCGTCAGCCCGCCCGCGGTGTTGCGGTCGCCCTTGAGCCCCTGCTGCGCGATGAGCTTCCGCAGGTGCGCGATGCGGTCCTCGTTGGTGGGGTGCGTGGACAGCCACTTGAGCACGCCCGGCGTGGAGCCCTGCTCCTTCTGCAGCTTCTGGAAGAAGGTGATGAGTCCGTTCGGGTCGAAGCCCGCGGCGGAGGCGTACTTCGCGCCGTACTCGTCCGCTTCCGTCTCCTCGCTGCGGCCGTGCGCCAGCTGCAGCCCGCCGCCCGCCAGCTGCGCGGCGATCTGCGCGGCGGTGCCCGGGTTCTGGCCCAGCGCCACCTGGGTGATGGCCTGCAGACCGTACGCGTTCACCATGGCGCGCGCGGAGTGCCGGCCCACCACGTGGCCCGCCTCGTGCGCCATCACGCCCGCCAGCTCCGCCTCCGTGTCCGCCGCGAGCAGCAGGCCCGTGTACACGTAGAGGAAGCCACCCGGCGTGGCGAAGGCGTTGACCGTCTTCGGGTCATTGATGACGTTGACCTTCCACTTCACCCCGGAGCGATCCTTGTTGGCCTGCGCGAGGATGGGCGCGGAGATGCCCCGGACGTACGCCAGCACCTCCGGGTCCTCCACGTATTTGACGTTCTCCTTCGTCTCCAGCTCCTTCTTCACCTGGAGGCCGAGCTCGTTCTCCTGCTCGTCGGAGATGAGGACACTGGCAATCGCCTTCTCCGCGCCCACGCGCTGCTTGACGCAGCCCGTGGAGAGGCCCGAGGCCAGGGTGAGGGTCAGGAGTGCGGTGACCATCCGTTGCATGGGTGAGTCGTCCCTTCTTTGCTCAGTGGGTGGAAGCTTTCGCGGCCCGTCGTAGCCGCGCCCAAGCATTCCGGGCAAGCACCTTCCCGGAGCGCCATCCACCGGGGGACATGCACCGGAGACAGTCCGGTGGTATGCCCCGGCGCCTGGATGCCTGAACTACCGGAAGTGGAGATCGCCCGGCGCAACCTGGAGCGCTGGTTCAAGGGCCACCGCATCGTGCGCGCGGAAGCGGACCCCACCCGCGTCTTCCGGGGGGCGGAGCTGCCCCACTTCACCCGGCTCACTGGCCGTGTGACGGCCCTCGAGCGCAAGGGGAAGTACCTGCTGCTCACCCTGGAGGGCGGCCACGGCCTGATGGCCCACCTGGGCATGACAGGCAAGTTCGTTCGCCGCAAGGAAGGCGAGCCCGTCCCCCACAGCCGCGCCCGCTTCCACCTGGATGACGGCCACGTGGTCCACTTCAGTGATCCACGCCTCTTCGGCCGCATGGAGCCCGTGCCCGCGAAGGAATTGTGGGAGCTGCCCTCGGTGAAGGCCCTGGGGATAGACCCCCTGACCGAAGGGCTCACCGGCCCCCAGCTCCAGGAGGCGGTGGGGGACTCCAAGCAGGACTTGAAGGTGGCGCTGATGGACCAGGGCCGCGTGGCGGGCCTGGGCAACATCCACGCCGCGGAGGCGCTCTTCCGCGCGGGGCTGCACCCGGCGCGCAAGCCCGGCACCCTTACGCCCGACGACTGGAAGCACCTGGCCAGGGCCATCCACGCCGCGTTCGACTTCGCCTTCAAGGAGCAGGAGGGCGAGGAGATCACCTATTTAGAGGAGGCGGGCTCCGTGAACCGCTTCCGCGTCTACGGACGGGCGAACGGGCCGTGCTCGAAGTGCGGAACGACGGTGGAGTCCTTCACCCAGGGTGGGCGCACCACGCATTTCTGTCCGAAATGTCAGCCGCTCTCCATGGTTGCTGTCCGCGCGTCCCGGAAGGGGACGGCGGCGGGGAAGGGGCCGGCTTCCGCCGTCATCGGCCCGAAACCCCGATCCCGTAGACGTTGACACCCCAGGGGGGCATGGCTTGAATCGCCCGCCCTTTACACCCGGCCGCGTCATGTCGCGGCCCCGGAGACCGTTGACCATGCCTCACGTCCTGCTGGCGGCGCTGCTCGTCGCCTCGTCCACGGCCACCGCGCAGACGCCGGTGCCCGATGGTGGCGCGCCCGCGGCACCCCAGGAGTCGGCCCCCGCCGCGACTCCCGCGGCC
>NZ_RAWP01000250.1:0-1274 GCF_003668935.1 Corallococcus sp. AB032C
GTGAGCCTGGCCCGGTTCCGTGGACACCCGAGATGTGATGGAAGGAGCACGGGATGTCCGCGACTGACGAAAAGCAGAGGAAGCCCCGCAGGCCGCGCCGGGAGTTCACGGCGGAGTACAAGGCCGGGGCGGTGAAGCTGGTGCTGGAGGAGGGCAAGTCCATCCCCCAGGCGGCCCGAGACTTGGACCTGACGGAGTCGGCGCTGCGGCTGTGGGTCGAGCAGACGAAGACGGACAGGGGTGAGGGCAGGCCCGGAGCGCTGGCGACAGGGGAGCGCGAGGAGCTCTCCCGGCTGCGCAAGGAGAACCGGGAGCTGCGGCTGGAGCGAGAAATCCTAAAAAATGCGGCGGCCTTCTTCGCGAAGGAGATGAAGTGAAGTTCGCCTTCATCGACGCGAAGAAGGCCCTCTTCCCGGTAGCCTCCCTCTGCCGTCATCTGGAGGTTTCTCGCAGTGGCTACTACGCCTGGGCGAAGCGCTCCGAGTCCGAGCGCAAGAAGAGCGACCGGGCACTGGGCGTCGAGGTGCTCGCCGTGCACCAGGAGAGCCGGGGCAGGTATGGCGCTCCGCGAGTCCACGCGGAGCTGAAGGCGCGCGGCCGGCGGGTCGCCCGCAAGCGAGTGGCTCGGCTGATGCGCCAGGCGGGCCTGCGCGCTCGCACCCGGCGTCGATTCGTGCGGACCACCGACTCCGCGCACGGCCACCCCGTGGCGCCCAACTCCCTGGCGAGGAACTTCCAGCCAGGCCAGCCCGACCGCGCATGGGTGGGCGACATCACCTACGTCTGGACCGAGGAGGGCTGGTTGTATCTGGCCGTGCTCTTGGACCTCTTCAGTCGCAAGGTGGTGGGCTGGGCGATGGGCGAGAGAATCGACCGCGGCCTGGTGCTGAGCGCGCTCGATATGGCGTTGCTCGGCGGTCCCGCTCCGCAACTGCACCACTCCGACCGTGGCAGCCAGTATGCGAGCGAGGACTACCGCCAGCTGCTGGAGGCGCACGGCATCGGATGCAGCATGTCGCGCAAGGGCAACTGCTGGGACAACGCCGTGGCGGAGAGCTTCTTCTCCACCCTGAAGCTGGAACTCGTCTACATCACCCGCTTCAAGACACGCGAGGCGGCGAAGCAGTCGCTGTTCGAGTACATCGAGGTGTTCTACAACCGGAAGCGGCGCCACTCCGCCCTGGGCTACGTCAGCCCAGTGGAATACGAGCGGAGGGCCGCAACCAAGAGGCTGGCAGCGTAGTCAACCTGTCCACCGAACCGGAGCAGGCCCA
>NZ_RAWP01000251.1:0-1248 GCF_003668935.1 Corallococcus sp. AB032C
GCAGCGTGGCCTGTCGGCGGACACCCGAGTGGACCGGTTTGGCCGAACCGGTGCGGACCGGTTTGGCCGAACTCACCCCGACCGGGTTCGCCGAACTCCGGAGGACCTGTTACGCCGAGCTACGACACCTGGGCTCGCGTGGGTACTTCGTGTGGGACGGCTTTCTCGGACAGGACCGGGCCCTGGCGGTGCGGGCCGCGGCGCTGGCGCGCGTGGAGGCGGGCTCGCTCAAGCCCGCGGGCATCCAGCGCGGCTCGGATCACGCGCTCGACACCTCCGTGCGCGGAGACCACATCGAATGGATGCTGCCCGGCGCGGCCCCCGAACTGGAGGCGCTGTGGTTGCGCATCCAGCAACTGGGTGACGCCGTGTCCGCGAGCGCGTACCTGGGTCTGGGTCGCTTCGATGTGCAGCTCGCCTGCTACACGGCTGGTGGTGCGCACTACGCGCGCCACCGCGATGCCTTCCCGGGCCAGGCCAACCGGAGGCTCACCGCCATCTGGTACGCCAACGCGGACTGGCGGCCGGAGCACGGCGGCATGCTGCGCCTCTTTCCGGAAGAGGCCAGCACCGGCGCCGCGATGGAGGTCGTGGCGCCGGTGCTGGACCGCCTGGTGGTGTTCCTGAGCGAGCGGCTGGCGCACGAGGTCCTCCCCGCGCACGCCCCGAGCATAGGAAGGACAGGGCCCTCTTGGGCGTAGCGGGCGGGAGAGCATGGGAAGGACAGGAGCCCTCTTGGGCGTAGCGGGCGGGAGCAGGGCGGAAGGTGAGGGATGCTGACGGTTGGCCCACGAGCCGCACTCCGTGCCGGCGCGGAAGCCATTCATCTCCAGCAGACACACGCCAGCCCCGCCCAGCCGCTTTCCCAGGAGGGGCGCGGGTCTTGGCTGGCTGTGGCGGCTTGAGCTTCAACACCCGCGCTCCGGGGCGGCCCTCGCGCAGGGGCTAGGTGCGCACCCGTCGTGGGCAACCCCAGGTGCTTCAGAATCGCTCTCACCCCACCTGCTCCCTTCACGTACGCCACCACCCTTAAGCCTGCCACCACACCTCAAGCACGCGAACACATCTAGGGCGAACGTCCTTTTCAGCAGTCCGGCCCAGTCCAAACGGGGTGTGCGCTCTGGGCCTGCTCCGGTTCGGTGGACAGGTTGACTACGCTGCCAGCCTCTTGGTTGCGGCCCTCCGCTCGTATTCCACTGGGCTGACGTAGCCCAGGGCGGAGTGGCGCCGCTTCCGGTTGTAGAACAC
>NZ_RAWP01000252.1:0-1160 GCF_003668935.1 Corallococcus sp. AB032C
GCTGCGCGTCGAGAGGGAGCGACGCGCAGCAGCGGACTTGAAGTCTGCTGCGCGTTGCGAGCTTCCAGGTAGGCATCCACCTCGGCCATGAGCGCCGACATCTTCTTGCACCGGTGGTTGCGGGTGACGTTGGCGTGCACGTCCCACCAGACCCGCTCGATGCGGTTGCCCTCGGGGCAGTACGGCGGCAGGAAGTGCAGCACCACCCGCTCGCCCATCTGAGCCAGTATCTGCTTCGTCTGCCTGCTCGAATGGGTGGCCGCGTTGTCCAGGATGAAGTGCAGGCGCCTGGCCGTGGGGTAGGCGTTGCTCACCGCCCGTACCAGTTCGATGAAAAGGGCGCTCGTCTTCCGCTCCCCCTTCACCCACGTCAACTCGTCTGTGCGTGAGTTGAGCGCTCCGGCCACGTATCGCTTCTGGTTGTTGCCCGGAGTGACGACCTCCCGCCGCTCTCCGGGCAGCATCCAATCGGGCCCCACCTTGGGGTTGAGATGCACGTCCATCTCGTCCTCGTAGAAGACGGGCTCCTCGGGCCGGGCGTAGGCCGCCCGGCACTTCAGTTGCCACAGTCGCTCTTGCCGCTGGCGCGCGGGCCAGGGGCAGCGAACCACGGGGCGGGGCCGCTTCAGCCGTGCGCCCACCGACGCCAGGGCGCGTCCCATGGTGGTAGGCGAGACGCGCACGCGGCCGCGCCTCTCCACCTCGCGCGCCAACAGCACGCGTGTCCACGTGGTGCGTCGCCAGCCGGACTGCCGAGGTGTGCCCTTCAGCACCCGGCAGAGCGTTGCTCGGAAGCGCTCATCCACTTTGCGCTGTCCATTTCGAGCACGTCGGTCCACCAGCCCTTCACGTCCACTCTCCAGGTAGCGCTGGACGGCGGCCACCACGGTGGAGGTAGCGCACAGCAACTCTCGCGATGCCTGCGCTCGCGACTGGCCACTGGCCACCTTCGCCACCGCCATGCACCGTCGCAGGGTGAGCGGGCAGCCAGTCCTCTCACCCCAGCGAATCAGGCGCCTGCGGTCACGACTGCGTAGGCGGAGCTGTTCCCCCTGTGGCAGGGCTCGCTTCTCCTTCTGGTTCTTGCGCACACAAGGCCGAACGGAGCGGGTTCCTGCCGCTTCCCCACCCGTCCAGCGCCTGCCTACCCTCCGGGCCGA
>NZ_RAWP01000253.1:0-1036 GCF_003668935.1 Corallococcus sp. AB032C
CTGTCGGTGCACGCGATTGGCCAGGCGCTGGCGTGGGCGCGAGGCGGGGTGCAGAAGCACGGCATCAAGCAGGTGGACCGGCTGCTGTCCAACGAGGCGGTGGACGTGTGGAAGCTGGCGGCTTCGTGGGTGCCGTACGTGCTGGCCGAGCGCACCGAAGCGCTGGTGGCGCTGGACTGGACGGACTTCGAGGCCGATGAGCACACCACGTTGGTGGCCAGCCTCGTCACCTCGCATGGACGCACCACGCCCCTGCTGTGGCTGACGCTGCAGAAGAGCGCGCTGGCGGGCAACCGCGCCCAGGCGGAGGATGAGCTGCTGCCGCGGCTCAAGGAGTGCGTGCCCGAAGGGGTGAAGGTGACGGTGCTGGCGGACCGGGGCTTCGCGGACCAGCGGTTGTATGCCCTTTTTGCCCAGGCGGGCTTCGAGTACGTGGTGCGCTTTCGCAAGGACGTGCGGGTGGAGGTGGCCGGCGGCACCGGGTGTCCCGCGGCCGAGTGGATTCCCACCAGCGGGCACGCCAAGAAGCTGACGGACGTGCACGTGACGGCGGACCGCACGCCGGTGCCCGCGGTGGTGCTGGTGCGCCAGAAGGGAATGAAGGAGCCGTGGTGTCTGGCCACCAGCCTGGGAGCCGCCAGCGCGCGCCAGGTGGTGGACCTCTACGCCCGGCGTTTCTCGTGCGAGGAGACGTTCCGGGACGTCAAGGACTTGAGATTCGGGATGGGACTGTCCACGGTGCGCGTGAAGAGTCCCGAGCGCAGAGACAGGCTGCTGCTGGTGAGCGCCCTGGCCCAGGTGCTGCTGACGCTGCTGGGCGCCGCTGGGGAGAGTCTCGGGATGGAGAAGGGCTTGAAGGCCAATACCGTCAAGACACGCACCTACTCGCTCTTCCGGCAGGGCTGTATGTATTACCAGGCCATTCCCATGATGAAGGAGGAGCGATTGCGGCCTCTCGTCGAGCGCTTCGCCGAACTCCTCCACCAGCACCCTGTCTTCAAAGAAGCGCTCGGCTTCATATGAGGGGATGGCTCAG
>NZ_RAWP01000254.1:0-1019 GCF_003668935.1 Corallococcus sp. AB032C
CCGCCGCGGCCAGCTGCACGAAGCGGGGCGTCAGTGGCTGGCGGTAGATGATGGAGATCCACTCGCGCACCCGCAGCTCGATGGCGACCCACAGCTCCAGCGGCTTGCCCAGGAGGAAGCCGACTTCGTCCAGCTCCTTCTTGGGCACCGGATAGGCGCACGCCACGTGCAGCGTGTTGCCGTCCAGGGACAGGGGGACGACGCTCAGGCGCTCGGCGATTTTCGGGGGGATGAAGCTGGCGACCTCGAGGTTGGGCTCGAAGTCCACCAGGTTCACGGGCCGGAAGCCGGAGACCTCGCCCAACATCGCGAGGACGTCCGCTTCGGACATGCCGCGCTCCAGGAGCGCGGTGTCCACATGGCCTCCCTGGGCCTGGTGCAGACGCAACAACTCTCCGGCCTGCTCCTGGGACAGGAGGGCGCGCGAGACGAGGTGCTGGGCAAGACGCGAAGGCATGAAGGCCGCGGCATCTTACGGCCGCGGCCGCAAGGCACAATGAGCCTGTTTCAGCTCGGTTGGACGACGAAGGTGGACGTCAGCTTGTCATGGAGCGTCTGTCCGCGGCGGTCGAACAGCGCCATCCAGAACCCGCCCAGGAAGAGAACGAAGGAAAGTCCGGCGAGCAGCGCCCGGAAGATGGCCCGGCCCGGGGTGGGCGCCATGCCATGGGTGTCCACCAGCCGCAGGCCCAGGAGCAATCGTCCCAGGGTGCGTCCATTCCACAGGAAGGCCGCGACCGCGCAGTACACGGTGGCGAGCACCAGCACCAGGACCACGCCCGGCAGCAACACGGAGTGCAGCGCGCGCAGCCAGGCGACGAAGGCGTCCAGCCCGGTCAGCCCCGGCTGCGGACCCTTCACGCCCGCGACCGACGAGGCCAGGGTGATGTAGGCCGCCGCCACGGCGCTGATGGCCGCGGTGTCGACGGTGAAGGACAGCAGCCGGCGCCACAGCGAGGCGGGGCGCGCGTGGACCTCTCCCGTGGCCGGGGCAGCCGGGGCCGCGGAGACCTTCGACT
>NZ_RAWP01000255.1:0-966 GCF_003668935.1 Corallococcus sp. AB032C
CCATCACCTCTGAAGATTTCCTGCAGCGCCCGGCAATCAGACTTCGGTGAACCGCATTCCCGTGGCGCGGATGCGTTCCAAGGCGAGCTTGATGTCCTCGGAGACGATGAGAGCAATGGACCATCCCCACGTCCTGAATACCTGCGCATCTCCGACCTGGGCTGGATCGATGCGCATGCCGTCGACGTCGCGATACTGGCCCACCCGGTCCGGCCGACCATCTTGAGGCTTCCACCGGATCACCTCTTCGGAAGCTTCGTCATCGATGCAGCGAATGAGCCGGGTTGCCACGAGGATGGCGTACGGCTCTTCATGTCCCTGGACGGCCACGGGAACGAGTTGGATGTCCTGCGCAGCCAGCTCTGAAAAGACAGCTGCGACCCGCGCGCTGACAACGGGCGTACTGAAGCCGGCAAGGGAGAAGTCGAGGGGCGTTCCTGGATGCTCCACGGGAATGCTCAGCGAGTATTGAAGGGGAACCGGCTGGCCCTCTCTGAATGCCCAGGGGTCATCCACTTCGCTCCCCAGCGCGCTCAGGGGAATGCCCAGCTCCCATCGCCCTGGGAGCATGATGTCATCAAGAAGCCGGAAGTAGCGCCGTGGCATGGATGGCTCTGGGTTACTCACTTCGCCTGAGCAGCTTGTGGAGGCCTGAGCCTTGCGTCGTGGCCTCTTGTGCAAGATTTCTGAGCTCGGCGACGAGAACCTCACGGCACTGAGCGACACTTCGACAAGCTCGGGTGGCCTCTTCCAGTCGGTCGTAGACGCGCTGATGGTAGCGCTGAGGATGCGGACCGCGATGGCCAGGAACCTCGACGATGTTCTCCGGGTCCTTCAGCTCCATCCCTGCCTTCTTGAAGATGCGCTGGAAGCGGGGCGTCCACGGTCCGCCGCGATGCGTGGAAACGTTGTTCCTGAGGGTCGCGAGGTGGTGCTTCTGACTTCCATCGCGTGACGACATGGCGA
>NZ_RAWP01000256.1:0-925 GCF_003668935.1 Corallococcus sp. AB032C
TGGCCCAGCAGCCGAAGCACGCGCCGAGGAGTGGAGTGGGCGGGCGCAACCTGGCGTACATTGACTTCACCTCGGGAAGCACGGGCAAGCCGAAGGGCGTGTGCACGGAGCAGCGGGGCGTGCTGCGCACGGTGAAGGGGACGAAGTACGCGCACCTCGGCGCAGAGGAGACGCTGCTGCTGATTGCCCCGGTGTCGTTTGACGCTTCGACGCTGGAGGTATGGGGCAGCCTGCTGAATGGGGCGCGGCTGGTGGTGTACCCCCCGGGCCCTGTGGGAGACGTGGAGGAGTTGAAGCGGGTGGTGAAGGGGAAGGGCGTGACGACGCTGCACCTGACGGCGGGACTCTTCGCGCAGGTGGTGGACGCGGACGTGGAGGTGCTGCGGGGCCTCAAGCAGTTGCTGACGGGCGGAGACGTGGTGTCGGCGCCGCATGTGCGCCGGGTGGTGGAGGAGCTGAAGGTGCCGGTGACGGCGTGCTACGGCCCGACGGAGAACACGCTCTTCACCAGCTGCCACCGGATGACGGAAGGCGAGCAGGTGGGCGAAGTGGTGGCCATTGGCCAGCCGATTGGGAACACGCGCGTGTACGTGCTGGACGCGGCGCTGAATCCGGTACCGGTGGGAGTGGCCGGAGAGCTGTACGCAGCCGGAGAGGGCGTGGCGCGAGGCTACCTGGGAAGCGCGGAGTTGACGGCGGAGCGCTTCGTGCCGGACGCGCACGGAGGCCTGGCCGGGGAGCGGATGTACCGGACGGGAGACCTGGCGAGGTGGCGCGCGGAAGGGACACTGGAGTTCCTGGGCCGTGCGGACACGCAGGTGAAGGTGAGGGGCTTCCGAATCGAGCTGGGTGAAGTGGAAGGAGCGCTGCGAGCGCACCCGGCGGTGAAGGAAGCGGTGGTGGTGGCCAAGGGCCAGGGCGCGGG
>NZ_RAWP01000257.1:0-897 GCF_003668935.1 Corallococcus sp. AB032C
GCCCCGCGCTGCGGCGCCGCAGTCCGCAGCCATCCCCCTCCCCGGTGCAGCCGCGCCGCAGTCCGCCGCCATCCCCATGGGCGCGGGCCCTGCCATTCCGCTTCCCGGCGCGGCCGCTCCGCGCTCCGCCGCCATCCCGCTGCCCGGTAGCGCCGCGCCCCAGTCCGCCGCCATCCCCATGGGCGCGGGCCCTGCCATCCCGCTCCCCGGCGCGGCCGCTCCGCGCTCCGCCGCCATCCCGCTGCCGGGGATCGCCGCGCCGCCCGTCCCCGAGGATCCGTTCTCCTTCGACGACGAACTCCCGCCCGCGGCCTATGCCTCGCCGGGCGTGGCCGCGCCCCGGGCCATCTCGCTCGACGCGGGACCTGGCGCGCCGGTGGCCCTGCCGGACGACTCGTTCAGCTTCGACATGGACGCCGCGCCGCCGGCCCCCGCGCCCATGGCCGCGGAGGACGACTTCGCGGAGGTGAGCAGCGGCGAGTTCTCCTCGGTCGACACCACCGACTTCTCCGAGCCGCGCGAGGACGTGACCCGCGTCGTCGCCATCCCCGTCCCCAACGCCGCCTTCCGCGAGCCCGCCGCGCCCGCCGCCTACGGCACGCACGAGCCCGCCGGCACCGCGCGCGACTTCGACTTCTCCGAAGAGCCCGTCGCCGCCGCCCCGCCCGCCGAGGCCGACTTCGGCACGCCCGACTTCGACTTCGCGGACGACGGCACCCTGCCCGTCCCCGCGCAGCCCGCTCCCGAAGACGCGTTCACCTTCGACATCAACGATCCGTCGAACGCCCACGGCCCCGCGGCGTCGCGTCCCCATCCGCAGACCTACGGCTACGGCGAGCCGGAGCCCCAGGCGGATCCGTTCGCCCTGGCCCCGCCCCCCGCGGAGCTGGAAGCGGA
>NZ_RAWP01000258.1:0-883 GCF_003668935.1 Corallococcus sp. AB032C
GGGGGCGGACGTCAGTGGGGCGGGTCCTGCTGTTCATCCCTCTGGGCCTGCTGACGTGGATCCTCATGGAGTACGGCATCCACCGGTTCTTCTTCCACTGGGAGGGCAAAGGCCGGCTCACCCGGCGGGTGCATGAGATTGCCCACGGCTACCACCACAGGTACCCGGACGACGCCCAGCGCCTGGTGATGCCGCTCATCGTCACCATCCCGCTGTCCTCCCTCATTGGCGGGCTGCTGTGGATGGTGGGCCGACCGGCGCAGATGCTCCCGTATTTCGTGGGCATCGTCTGGGGCTACGTAGCCTACGACACCCTCCACTGGGCCACGCACCACCGCACGCCGCGCACGGCCTGGGGCAAGGCGCTGCGCGCGCACCACATGGCGCACCACTTCGCGACGCCGGACCGCAACTTCGGCATCAGCAACATGTGGATGGACACGCTGATGGGGAGCGGCGGACGGCGGCCCGAGCGCGAGGGGAGGATGGCGTCAGGTGAGGATGCCCGCTCCGAGGAGCGCTCCGGCCCGAAGGCGTGAGCCGCCGCCGGGTCACCCGTGAGGGCCGGCCTGTTCCTGAACTTCATGGGTGTCCTGGTGGATCCGCGCTTCGCGGTGCATCAGGGGGACAGGTGTTGAGGCACGCCGTCCTCGCTGGAGAGCAATGCCCGCGGGGCGGCTGTAAGTCTTTGTCATTCCCACCCGGCCGGTCCTTCACTCCCGGTCGGGGTGGCTGAATCCTGTCAGTCCCGAGACGGGGGGGACATGACGATTCAATTCGGATTCATCGACCAGGGTGATGGCGCCAACCTCCGGACGCTTCCCGCGGAGATGAAGGGCTCCACCTGCCTGACCCCAGCGCCCCTGCCTCCGGGCACGCGGGT
>NZ_RAWP01000259.1:0-877 GCF_003668935.1 Corallococcus sp. AB032C
CCGCGCTCCATGTCCTCGCGCTTGAGGCCACGGACCAGCGCGCCGATGTTGTCGCCCGCCCGGCCCTCGTCCAGCAGCTTGCGGAACATCTCCACGCCCGTCACCACCGTCTTCTGCGTCGCGCGCAGGCCGACGACTTCGACTTCCTCGCCCACCTTGATGATTCCGCGCTCCACGCGGCCCGTCGCCACCGTACCGCGGCCGGCGATGGAGAACACGTCTTCCACCGGCATCAGGAAGGGCTTGTCCGTCGCGCGCTGCGGCGTCGGGATGTACGCGTCCACCGCCTCCATCAGCTTCAGGATGGCCGGCTCGCCGATGTCGCTGGTGTCACCCTCCAGCGCCTTCACCGCGGAGCCGGGGACGATGGGGATGCTGTCGCCGGGGAACTCGTACTTCTTCAGCAGGTCGCGGACTTCCATCTCCACGAGCTCACGCAGCTCGGGGTCGTCCAGCAGGTCCACCTTGTTCAGGAAGACCACGATGTAGGGCACGCCGACCTGGCGCGCCAGCAGGATGTGCTCGCGCGTCTGGGGCATCGGGCCGTCCGCCGCCGACACCACCAGGATGGCGCCGTCCATCTGCGCCGCGCCCGTGATCATGTTCTTCACGTAGTCGGCGTGTCCCGGACAGTCGACGTGCGCGTAGTGACGGTTCTTCGTCTTGTACTCCACGTGCGCCGTGGAGATGGTGATGCCGCGCTCGCGCTCTTCCGGCGCCTTGTCAATCTGGTCGTACGCCAGGAACGTGGCGCCACCGGACTTCGCCAGCACCTTCGTGATGGCCGCCGTCAGCGACGTCTTGCCGTGGTCCACGTGCCCAATCGTTCCGATGTTCACGTGGGGCAGGCTGCGATCGAACTTTTCCTTGGACATGA